>JBOHBL010000102.1:0-13080 GCA_050698295.1 Rubrobacteraceae bacterium
GGGCTTTCTCGATCACCCGGCGCTCCCGTGCCGCTTTATTTGCTTCCGACTAGTCCTCGACGATGCCCAGTATGTCGTCGGCGTCGAGGATCATGTAGTCGGTGCCGTCGAGGGATATCTCCGTGCCGGAGTATTTGGCGAAGACTACGACGTCGCCTTTTTCGACCTTGACCTCCTCGCCGTCTCCGACAGCCACGACCTCGGCGGTCTGCGGCTTCTCTTTGGCGGTGTCGGGGAGAACTATGCCGCTCGCGGTCGTCTCCTCGCGTTCGATCTGCTTGAGCAGCGCCCTGTCGCCCAAAGGCTTGAAGTTCATCTGCGTACCTCCTCTTTAAGTTCGACTTTACACACGAAGTTTCCGCCGAAGATTGTAACCAAACGGGTTACTAGAAGCAATCACAGTCCGAGTTGTTCGGAGAGCTGGGCTTTCGGGAGCGCGCCGACTGCCTGGTTCGTGATCCGGCCTCCCTCGAAGCGGGCGACGGTCGGGATGCTGGTGATGCTGTAGTTGAGGGTCGTGCTCGGGTTATCGTCCACGTTGAGCTTGACGAAACGCACGTCCTCGCGGTTGCCGGACATCTCCTCGAGGATCGGAGCTATCCTCTTGCACGGCTGGCACCACGGCGCCCAGAAGTCCACGATCACGGGCTTCTCGGAACCGAGCACGTCCTCTTTGAACGTGGCGTCGCTTACCTCGTTTACCGCCATTGAAACTCTACCTCCATCGAATCGGATTTCGACAACCCGACTATTCTACACCCGAAGAGGCGCGCTTCGAGGGCTGATGTTTCTAGGCCCGATCCCCCTGCAAACTCCTCGACACGAACTCGACCCGGACTTCTTCGGCGAGTTCCTCGGCCCGCCGCGACTCGAAGAGGCCCGCGCCAAGACTCTCGGCGTTGGCGGCGGCGCATCCGGCGGCGAGCCTGACGGAATCGACGGGTCCGAGCTTGCGGTGAAGCATCCCGGCGAGGAGTCCGGCGAGGTAGGCGTCGCCGCTCCCGATGGTCGAAACGCGCTCCACCATCGGAGCCAGCGCCGAGATGATGCTCCCTTCCACGGCCAAATACGAGTGTCCCTCCGGCGAGGTTATGCACGAGCTTTCGGCCCCAAGCTCGGCGAGGCGCGAGAGCCCGCGCGGGAAATCCTCTTCCTCGATGAAGTCGAACCCGACGACGCTCTCGGCCTCGTGCTGGTTCGGGCTGACGAGGGCGGGGTTCGCCTTGAGGGCGGCCTTGAGCACGGTCGGCGTCGAGTCCACGACGGTGTGGAGGTCGCGTTCGCGGGCGCGGGCGACGAGTCCGGCCAAAAAACTCTCGTCCATGTTCGGCGGGAGGCTCCCGGCGAATACGACCGCGGTCGCGTACTCCATGAGGTGTTCCAGGCGGCGCGAGAACTCCCGCGATTCGTCCTGGCTGATATCGGGTCCGTACTCGTTGATCTCGGTCTCGGTGCCCGCCATCGGGTCTATGACCGCGATGGAGGTGCGCGACTGGCCCTCTATCTCGACGAGGTCAAAGGGTATGGCCGCCTCCGAAAGCCCGTCGCGGATGGCGTCGCCGTTGCGTCCCCCGGCGAAGCCGGTGGCGAGCACCGGAACGCCCAGAGTGCGGAGACCGCGGGCCACGTTTATCCCCTTGCCGCCCGCCAGCATGACGCTCTGGGGAGCGCGGTGGCGGTGTCCCAGCGTCAGGCTTGGCGCCACCAGCGTGCGCGCGACGGCGGCGTTGAGGGTGACGGTCAGGATCATGCTCTCACCTTCCGCTTTCGGATCGATCCTTTTTCCCTGGACTCGAAGCTGCTCAAAACCCTCCCTCTGTATACCACACGCCGCGCGGAAGACTCGATGGAGCCCAACGAGGGGGATGCGCGAAGGCCGGACCTCTTCGGCCCGGCCCCGGTGAGTCGCTGAAGCGCGGCGTTCTCTACTGGCGCTGATACCAGCCTTGTTCCTGATGCTCGCGCTCGCTGTTTTCTTGCTGCTCGTCGTGGCGCTCTTCGACCTGGCCGTTCTCCTGACTTTCTTCCTGGTTCATCGCGGAGATCATCTCCATCGCGTAGCCGCGAACGCTTTCGAGCCGCTCTTCGGCCTTCTTGAGACGCTCGTACTCGTCAACAGGCAGGACCGCGTGGGTCCGTTCTCCGCCTTCGTCCACCAGATAGCCCGGCATGGTTCCCTCCCTTAACGTTCTCCATTGCCTGGAGAATCATAACTCAACGAGACACTTCGCACCACGCTCTTTTCGCGAATCACCGCCACAACTCCGAGACCGAGTGCCACGCGCGACGCCAGATCGGAGCCTCCTCGTAACCTCTGGCCGCGACGAGCGGACTCTCCCCCACGCGCTCGCCATCCACCTTCAGCGCGATCTCCCCAAGCCTGTCGCCCCTGCTGGCCGAGTCCGGAAGCTCCTCCATCACCGAAACTTCCCTTTCGACCTCGGAGGCTGAGTCCACGATCCACTCGACGTCTTCTGAGGCGACGAGCGGCACCCTCTCGTCCCTGCGATACGGCACGCCCGCTCTCGCGTACCGCTCCCCCTCCTCGATGAGCGTGGGACGCTCGTAGGCGGCAAAGCCGTGTTCCAGAAGCGCGACCGCGTCGGCGTAGCGATCTACCCGGGAACCCAGCGCGACGGCGATGTACGATTCGTCTTCGGAGGCGGCGGAGGCCACGAGGCTCGAACCGGCCCCCGGCGTCGTGCCGGTCTTCACCCCGGTCGCGAGCGGGTAGGCGAAAAGGAGATCGTTCTCGGTGGCGAGGGATATCTCCCGCTCAGGCGTCGAAACTGTCGCGTACCGCATCGCCACCACCTCCCGAAACAGCGGATATTCGAACCCGACGCGGGCCATCTCCGCGAGGTCGGAGGCGCTGGAGCGGTGCCTCCTCTCATCGAGGCCGGTGACGTTTTCGAAGTTCGTCTCTTCGAGACCGAGTTCCTCCGCCAGCTCGTTCATGCGTTCGACGTAGCGATCCACGCTCCGCTGTCCTTCTCCGCCGCCGAGGTGTTCGGCCAGGGCGTGGGCGGCGTCGTTGCCGGAGGGGACGAGGGTGGCTACGAGAAGTTCCCTCACGCTCAGGACATCGCCTGTCTGGAGTCCGGCGTTGCTGTAGGCTGGGACGGCGAACGCGGCGGCTTCAGCGGAGATGGCGACCTCCGTATCGAGGGACGCCTCCCCGGCCTCGACCATCTCAAGAGCGGTGATCGCGGTCATCATCTTGCTCGTGGAGCCCGTGGGGAGAGATTCTTCGGCCTCCTCTCCGGCCAGGAACTCTCCGCTCTCGATGTCGGTCACGGCCCACGCTTCGGCGGCGACCTCCGGCGGGACGGGTTCTCCGGTTTCTTGAGCATGGCCCGCTTCGGCCGTCCCGAGGAACAGCATGAGGCACGCGACGAGGATGAGTTTTCTGCGATAACGGGTCAAAGCCGCACGGGATTATAGAGGTTTGGAGACGGAGCGCAAAGCAGGAGATATAATCGCGGGCGTTGTGAGTTTCTCTTACCTCAACCCCAAGTCTCCGTGAGGCGCTTGATCATAGTGGCCCTTCTGGTAGTCGCCCTGGCGGTGGTTTACCGTTCCTTCGGCAGCGCCGAAACGGGGACCGGCACCCTGACGCTCCCCCAGCCCGCGCCAAACCCGGGAGAGCAGGCTCCGACGTTCACCGTCCCGAGCGAAGAGGGCGGCGCGTTCGAACTCTCCGACGAGGGAATGTACGTCCTGACTTTCTTCAGCACGCTCAACGGCCCGTCGAACCAGGCGCGCATCGGCTTCGAGGACCTCGCCAGAGAGTACTCGGAGGACGGCGTCGAGTTCGCCGTGGTCTACGTCAACAGCGCGCCGCGCGACGAAAGCATCGCCTACGAAGTCCTTCAGGACAGGACCGGCAGGTTGACCTCGCTCTACAACGTCAAAAGGGTCCCGCGCCTCTTCCTGATCGAAGACGGCACGGTTCGACTCGTCCAGAACGGCTACTACCCGGAGAACGAAGAGCAACTGGAAGAGGAGATCCAGGAACTCCTCAACGACGCCGGTTGACCGAACGACCGAATAAAGAATAAACTGACGCCATGACGAGAGAGAGCCTGGTCCAGATATTCGGCGCGGTCGTCGCGGTCGGCTCGCTGATAGTCCTCATAGCGGGCATCGTTCATCTGTTTTAGAGCGGTTGGCTTAAAGTTTCGCTCCGATCGACCGCAGTTCGTCGCGCGCGTTTTTCGCCGCCTCGGAGGCGGCTTTTTTGTAGTCTCCCCCGAACTTTTCGTGGGCGTAGAGTATGCCGCGGCTGTTGTTGACGAGGACGCCCCCTCCCCGCTCGTCGAGCAACGCCCGAACGGCGTTCGCGTTCCCCCCCTGCTCCCCGTAGCCCGGCGCGAGGAAGAGGGCGTCCGGAAGGAGCCGGCGAACCCTCTTGCCGACCTCGGGCCGCGTGAGGCCGATGACGGCTCCGGCATCGAGGTATCCGCCGGCTTTTTGGCCGAGGTCCGCGACGAGCCGAGCCGCGACTTCGTAGAGCGGCGGGGAGGTCGCTTCCTGAAAGTCCGCGGACGACGGGTTGGAGGTCGCCACGAGGACGAACGCCCCGCCCCCCCGGTCAAGACGGCGCGCTTCCGCGAGAAACGGCGCGACGGCGTCCGAGCCCATGTACGGGTTGACGGTGGCGCAGACCGCGCCGAAGGTTCGGAGGTGGGCCTCGGCGTAGGCTTCGGCGGTGCTTCCTATGTCGCCGCGTTTCACGTCGGCTATGGCGGGGAGGTCGAGATCCGAGGCGGCCCGAATGACTTCGGCATAAATACCCGCACCCTCCGGCCCGAGTCGCTCGAAGAATGCCGACTGGAGTTTGATCGCCGCTGCGTACGGCTCGACGGCTTCGAGGAAGCCAAAGCAGAACGAGCGCGCCGCTCCGAGTTCGGGGAGAGGCTTCAGCTCTTTGGGGAAGCGAGACGGCGCGGGGTCCAGGCCCGCGACCAGCACGCTCCCTTTCCTCCGGGCGGACTCGACGAGCGTTCTCATCGTTCTCCCGGCGCAAAGAAAACGCCGCAGTATTCGAACTGCGGCGTCATCGAAATCCCGCCTTTCAGAGCCTCTATTTGATCGAGTCCTTCAAAGCGTTGCCGGCGGTGAACTTCGGGACCTTCGAGGCGGGGATATTCATCTTCTGCTTGGTCTGCGGGTTGATCCCCTGCCGCGCCTCGCGCCTCTGGACGTAGAACTTGCCGAAGCCCGTGATCTGCACGTCGTCGCCGGTCTTGAGCGCGTCTTTCACGACCTCGGTGAAAGCGTCGAAGTGCTTCTGCGCGTCGCTCTTTGAGCCGCCCGTCTCGTCGGCTATCTTCTGGATCAAGTCGGTCTTGTTCATTTTCCTCGCCTCCTGAGCCTGGCTTGCCACCCTGTTTGCGTTCCGGGGAATATATCAAAGATACATTACCGCCTCAAACACCTTTGACTACCCTCAAATCCCCGATTTTAAGCAGGGACCGGAAATCGAAAGGCCCGAGAACCCCCTCTTCCCCCTCCTCCCTGCGGTCCAGAACGGCCACGATGCGGACCACTTCGACCCCGAGTTCGGAGAGTATTTCGGCCGCCGCGACCGCCTGGGTCCCGGTCGTGACGACGTCCTCGACGAGGACGACCCTCTCTCCTTCTCGAAGCCGTCCTTCGACGCTTCTGGCGGTCCCGTACTCCTTCGCCCCCTTGCGGACGATGACGTAGGGAAGCCCGCTGGCGAGCGAGGCCGCCGCGACGAGCGGGACCGCCCCAAGCTCCACCCCGGCGAGGCGGTCAACCCCCGCGGGCAGCGCATCGGCTATCTCCGCCGCTATGTCGCGCAGCAGGTCCGGTCTGGTGGAGAAGAGATACTTGTCCACGTAGAAGCTGCTCCGCTTGCCGCTCGAAAGCACGAAATCGCCGGTCAAAAGCGCCGCGTCGGCGACGCGGGCGGCGAGGTCTTCACGGACCATCCGTCTCCCTTTCGCGCTTTTCGAGCTCTTCGAGGGCCTCGTCGAAAGGACCGAAGCTCACGCCGTCGAGGAGGGCGCCGAGGTCCCGGGTCTCGCTCGTCGCCTCCTCGAGTCCGGCCTCTATGCCGGCGTTGATCTCCTTGAGGAGGCTCACCGCCCAGTCCAGCGTCTCCACCAGTTCCTCATCCGGCGCCTCGCCCAAAGCGTCGGCGATATCCTCCAGTTCGCCGACTTTTTTTTCGAGGTCGTCCACGTTTTTCGCGCCGTCGTTCTCCATGATGGTCCGGGACTATACACCATCCCGCTTGCGAGGTCGTTCGTCGTCGGAAGACGAAAGCCCCGAACCGCTCGCGGCCCTCCCGAGAACGACGCTGAGGACGATAATGAAAACCGTCGAGACCGCGAAGGGGACGCCGACCCCGACGAACAGTCCGAACCCGGCCCGGACCAGGAGAAACGCGACGAGCACGGTTGCCAGCACGATGAGCGGCACGAGGCCCGTCAGGACGAGCAAGAGCTTCTTCGGGTCTCTCACTTCGTCACCCGTTCTATGGCTTTTATGAGGTCTTTGATCGTCTCTTCGGAGGCTCCTCCTTCGCTCGCCCGCTCTTCGACGAAGTCTTTGAGGAGGACGGTGTTGACCCTTCTTATCGCGGAGAATACGGCGTTGGTCTGCTGCACGACCTCCGCGTAGGTCACGTCCCCCTCCTCGACCATCCTGACGACGCCCCGGACGTGCCCCTCGACGCTCTTGAGGCGCCTGATCACTTCGTCTCTGGCTTTCTCCTGCAAGACTTATTCCCCCTTTCTCCCCTCTTCGAGCAACTCGGCGACGACGGTGGCGTCGTGGAACGGCACGTCCCCTTGCGGCAAATGCTGCACCCTCTCATGCCCCTTGCCCGCCACGACGACCACATCCCCGGCCCGCGCGGCGGCGAGCGCCCGCCGTATCGCCTCGCGCCGGTCGAGGACTATTTTCACGTCCCCATCAGTCCCGGCGGCGACCTCCCGCGCTATCTTCGCCGGGTCTTCTCCATAGGCGTCGTCCGTGGTTATGATGCTCTCGTCGGCCAACTCCGAGGCGACTTTTCCCATCAGCGGCCGCTTGGTGCCGTCCCTCTCCCCCGCCGCCCCGAAAACACAGATGACCCGCCCGTCCTCCGCCACCCCGCGAGCGACTTTCAGAACCGCTTCGAGCCCCGCGTCCGTGTGGGCGTAGTCCACGATGACCTCGAAGGGCGCGCCGCCGACGCGCTCGAAGCGACCCGGCGCCTGCGGCATGCTCCGGATCGCCCGTCTCCCCGCCCCGGCGTCCACCCCGGCGGCGAGCGCGAGCGAGGCCGCCCCCGCCACGTTCAGGACGTTGTACGACCCCAGAAGCGGGGTCTCGACCTCCAGAACTCCGCCCGGATGCCGGAGGACGAAAGACGTTCCTTTCCCCGAAAGGCATGCCCCCTCGACGCGGAAGTCGGTGTCTTCGGTCCCGCCGAAGGTCGCCACGCCTTCGACCTCCCGGGCCAACCGGCGTCCCCACTCGTCTTCGGCGTTGGCGAGTTTCGGGCCTTCGGTCCACAGGAAGAGTTGGCGCTTGGCCTTGTAGTATTCCTCCATCGAACCGTGGAGGTCGAGGTGGTCGCGGGTGAGGTTCGTGAAGAGCGCGCCCGCAAAACGTGTTCCCGCGACCCGCTTGAGCGAGACCCCGTGCGAGGAGACCTCCATGACCACGCGCCCGACGCCGCCGTCGCGCATCCCCGCGAGCATGCCCTGCGCCTCGGTGGCCTCGGGCGTCGTGCGGACGGACTGCCTGCGTTCTCCGCCGTACACACTCTCGGCGGTCGTCATCAGACCGCAGCTTTCCTCGCCGAACGCCTCCGCGAGGATCGCATAAAGCGCGTAAGCAGTCGTCGTCTTGCCGTTGGTCCCGGTTATGCCGTAGACCTCCATCTCCATCGACGGATGTCCATAAAAAGAAGCGGCGAGACGGGCGAGGGCTTCGCGGGCGTCCGGCACCACAACGCTCGGAACGCCTTCCACGTCGCGTTCGGCCACGACGAGGGACGCGCCCCGGCGCATCGCCTCCGGAACGAACTCGACGCCGTCGCGCTTGAAGCCCGGCACCGCCACGAAAACGAAGCCCGGCTCGACCAGGCGCGAATCGTGGGCGACGCCGGAGGCGGCCTCGAAGGTCGGCGGCGCCTCCGCTCCGAGGACTCGTTTGATCTCCATTCGGTCCAGCACAACGCCGCCTAGTTTAGCAAGCGAAGCCCCGGGCAACGTGTTCGCGACACGTCGGAGAAACACTCTCGAAACGCCTACGAAACATTCTCGCAATCTCCTCGAAAGCGTGAAGTCGAGGCTCATCGGGTCGCGCGGGGCGCGAAATTGGGCCAAATTTTTTGCGCCTACCCATATATGGTGTGTTAATCTAGGCGGGTTGCAATTTCGGGTTTACGAATATTTTACAAACGGTAATTTGCGTCACCGTTTATGAGGCAAGACCTGGGAAACCAGAGATGTTGGCAACGACGGCGATAGCACGGGGGAGATAGATGGCAGCTGAGACTACCGTGATCCTGGCGGACCGTACAGACGAACTGCTCACGAGGGGAAGAAGCCAGGGTTATCTCAGCACGGAAGACGTTGCGGAGTTGGTAAGAGAGGGCGACCTGTCCCAGGCGGAGCTGGAAGAGCTCTACGCCGCGATGCAGGAAGAGGAAATAACCCTCGTCGAGAGCGAGGAAAAGTCCTCCGGCGACGGAGAACCGGTCGCCTCCCAGGAAGTCCCCGAGACGCCGATGGTCCAGATCGCCCACGCCGTCGCGACCGGCGACTCCATCAGGATGTACCTGGCGGAGATCGGACGTGTGCCCCTTCTGACCCACGCTGATGAGATCCGCCTGGCGAAAGGCATCCTGCGCGGCTGCAAAAGGAGTAAAGACCGCCTCGTCGAGGCCAATCTGAGGCTCGTCGTCTCGATCGCGAAGAAGTATCGCAATCGGGGCGTTTCCTTTCTGGACCTCATACAGGAGGGGAACCTCGGGCTCATACGGGCTGCGGAGAAGTTCGACCATCACAAGGGCTTCAAGTTCTCGACGTACGCGACGTGGTGGATCCGGCAGGCCATCACGAGGGCGATAGCGGACAAGGGACACACCATCCGCATCCCGGTGCACATGGTCGAGAAGGTGAACAAATATCACAGGACTCAGAGGCGGATGACTCAGGGTCTCGGACGCGAGCCCTTCGACGAAGAAATCGCGGAAGAGCTGGAGATCACCGTCGAGGAGATACTGCGCCTCAAGGAGATCAGCCAGAGGTCCATCTCCCTCGAAACCCCCGTCGGCGACGACGACTCCTCTCACTTAGGAGACTTCCTCGAAGACTCCGGGACCGTCGCCCCAAACGACGCCGTCTCCGAATCCCTCCTCAGGCTCCATCTGCGCGAGGCTCTGGATGAATTGCCTGAGCGAGAGCGTCAGATCATCGAGTTGCGTTTCGGGATGAAGGACGACCGGCCGCGGACCCTCGAAGAGGTCGGGCGCGAGTTCGACATCACCCGAGAGCGGGTGCGCCAGATCCAGATGAAGACCCTCAACCTCCTCCGCGAGCAACGCCGCACCCAGAACCTGCGCGAATACCTCCATTAGTCCTTTGAGTGAATCGCCCGAAGAGTTCCACGAGTTCGTCTGCGAGATATCGCGCCGGGCGGGAGAACTGCAACTCTCCCGCCTCGACGACCCCGGAGCCATCAAAGAGAAGGCTCCGAGGGACATCGTCACCGAGGTGGACCTCCTCTGCGAAGAGCTCCTCGTGAACGCCATCGAGGAACGCTACCCCGAAGACTCCATCCTCTCGGAGGAGCGCGGCGGCGGGATATCGGCCACCGGGCGTTCGTGGCTGCTGGACCCGCTGGACGGCACGGCGAACTTCGCCCGCGCCAACCCGATCTTCTGCTGCGTCGTTTCGGTGATGGAGGGCGGAAGAGTGACGAACGCAGCCGTGTCGGCCCCGCGCCTCGGCGACCTCTACCACGCGAGGCTCGGCGGCGGAGCGCACCGCGACTCGAACGGCAAGAGAACGCCCCTTCGCGTCAGCGACACCGAAGACCTCGAATACTCCTTCGTCGGCGCGGACCTCTCCTTCTCCCGCAAAAGAAACGCGAAGTACCGGGAACCCCTCGAAGAGATCTTCCAGAGTTCCTGGCAATTTCGGGCTCTGGGGAGCGCGGGCGTCCGGGGAGCCTGGCTCGCCGCCGGCTACCTCGACGTCTCCATAGGCACCCACAACACGCCCTGGGACTACGCCCAGACCGTCCTCTTCGCCTCCGAAGCCGGAGGAAAAGCCACCGGCCTCTCCGGCGAGCCGTGGACCCCGAGCTCCGAGGGCCTCATCGCCACCAACGGCCACCTCCACGAAAAAATTCTGGAGATCATCGAAAAGTCCCTGTAGAAACGCGCCGCCGGCGCGTTCTCCATCAGCCGGACACCTGCTCCTTCCAGCGTTCCGCGGATATTCCGTAGAACGCCTGCTGTGCGCCCCACAGCGTCATGTCGCGCTCGTGTTGCAGGGCGAGTTTCTCCAGCACGCGCCGGGAGGCGGAGTTCTCCCTCCTGACGACGGCCACGACTTTATCGAGTTCCAGCTCGATGAAGCCGTACTCCAGGCTCGCCGCCGCGGCTTCGGTCGCGTACCCTTTTCCCCAGAACTCCGAAAAGAACTTGTAGACGACCTCGACGTCGTTCCGAAAATGGTCGAGGCCGCACATTCCGGCGAGGACACCCGTTCTCTTTTCATAGACCGAGAAAAGCCCGAAGCCGTGCTTCTCCCAGTGCGAAAGCGTCTGGAATACGCGCTCCTCCGCCCCGTCCTTCGAAAGGGTTCCGCCCAGGAAACGCTGGACCCGCCCGTCCTGCCAGAGCTTCGCCAGTCGCGGCGTTTCGTGGCGCTTCGGGCCCGTCAGCAGCAGGCGCGAGGTCGAGACGCGCAAACGGGCGCCTCTAGTTGAACGGGAAGCCCGGCCCGAACGGATCGTCGTCCTCTGGAGGAGGTTGCGGGGCGGGCTGGGGCGCCGGTTGCTGTTGCGGAGCCGCCGGCTGGGGCCTGGGTCGTTGCTGGTTCGGTCTCGGCGCCGGTTGTCGCGGCGCGGGCTGGAACGTTGGCTGCGGGATCACCGGCTGAGGCGGGGGCCGCAGGGTCGGCTGCCGCGGCCGGACGGGTCGCGGCTCGACGGGAACGAACTGCTCGATCGTCTGCTCCAACAGGTCCTCGAACGACTCGTCGTCTTCGAACGACGTGTCCTCGTCCGTGACGCCCGTGGTCTCTTCGGCGTTTCTGACGCGGAGGTCGAGGGATGGGCTCGGGATGTCGAACTGCTCGACTTCGTAGTATGGAGCCACGCCCTGCATGTAGATCGACCAGATGTCCAGCGGGTAGTTCTCGCCGTTGATCTCCGCAAGGCCGTTTATGTTCACCATCGGGCGCCTTTCGCCCGGATACCCGACCCACACGCTCGTCGAGAGTTGCGGCGTGTAGCCCACGTACCACGCATCGGCGAACTCCTCCGTCGTCCCGGTCTTGCCGGCGGAGGGGCGACCGATCTCCGCGTCGAGGTCATGGAACATGCTCGCCGTCCCGCGCTCCACCACGCCCCGCAGCGTCTCGGTAACGACAGCGGCCTCGTCCCGCGAGAGGATCCTCTCGCCTTCGAGTTCGTGCTCCTCCACGACCACCTCTTCGCCGTTCTCCTCGCGCGTGACGCGCTCGACCAGGAACGGCTCCATGTTCGTGCCCGAGTTGGCGAACGTCGAGTAGGCTGAGGCCATCTCCAGCGGGTTCACGCCCTCTCCCAGACCGCCGATCGCGGTCGAGGGGTATGGTTCGATCTCGGCGTTGATCCCGAGGGCGTTCGCCATCTCGACGACATCCTCCAGACCGAGATCCATCGCGAGCTGGACGTAGACCGTGTTGTCCGACTGAGCCGTGGCCTCGTCCACCGTGATCGGGCCGCGTTCGATGTTGGCGTAGTTGGAGACCTCGTAGAAGGGCTCCGGATCGCCGGGGGGAAGCGGAATACGCAGGTCCTCCGAGGTATAGATGCTCTCCGGCGAATAGCCCTGATCTATCATCTCGGCCAGGACGAACGGCTTGAAGGAGCTTCCGGGCTGACGATTGGACTGGGTAGCCAGGTTGAACTTGACCTCCTCGAAGTTCGACCCTCCGACCATCGCCCTGACGGCGCCCGTGTCCGGGTCTATGGAGACCATCGAGGCCGACGGGTCGCCCTCCTCCGGGACCACCACCGAATCGACGGCTTCGTTGGCGAGTTCCTGCAAGATCGGGTTGAGGGTCGTGTAGATCTTGAGTCCGCCCTCGTAGATCATCTGGTCCCCGTACTCGCGGGCAAGCTCGGTGCGGACGGCGTCGAGGAAGTACTCGTTGTCGTTCTGCGGCTCGACGCGACCGCGACTGAGTTCCAGCTCGGTCTTCACGGCCTGTTCGTACTGCTTCTGGTCTATAAAGTCGTACTCGAGCATCTGTTCGAGTACGACGTTTCGTCTGACTGTGGCGCTTTCGGGAGCGGAAAACGGATCGTAGGCGCTCGGAAGGTTGATGATCCCGGCGAGCATCGCCGACTCGGGGAGCGTCAGGTCTTCGGCGTTTTTGTCGAAGTAGGTCCTGGCGGCGGCCTCCGCTCCATAAGCGTTCGCCCCGAAATAGACGGTGTTGAGGTACTGCTCCAGGATCTCCTCTTTTGAGTTCTCCTCCTCGTACTGCCAGGCGAGCGCGGCCTCGTTGATCTTGCGCTGGAAGCTCGGCACGGAGCGCATTTCCTGGCTTATGTAGGTGTTCTTGATGAGTTGCTGGGTGATCGTAGACCCCCCCTCGCGGATGGAAAGCGTCTCCAGGTTGGTCTGGGCCGCCCTCGCTATCGCCTCGAAGTCGAGTCCCTGATGCTCGTAGAACCTGTGGTCCTCTATCGCCACGACCGCGTCCCGAAGGGTGGGGTCCACGTCTTCGAGTTCGACGATGAAGCGGTTCTGGACCCCTGAGAGTTCCTGCACGACGTTGTCCTCGGCGTCGTAGACGATGGAGGTCTGGGCGAGTTCGGTGGACTCGTAGT
>JBOHBL010000103.1:0-14948 GCA_050698295.1 Rubrobacteraceae bacterium
AGGTCCTCCTCGATGATTACGTGGCCCATGGCGTTCGCCAGGGCTATGTCGGTGCCGACGTTGAGGCCGAGCCATTTGTGGGCTTTTTTGACCTGATCTATCTTCCGCGGGTCGATGACGATCATCTTCGCGCCGTTTTTTATGCCGCGGCGCATGTGGTTGTAGATTATGGGGTGACACTCCATGGTGTTCGATCCCCAGCAGATTATTATGTCGGTGTCCTCGAACTCCTCATACGAGGTGGTCGCTCCGCCCGCTCCAAACGTTGCCACCAGACCGGTGACGCTGGCGGCGTGTCAAGCACGGTTGCATGAGTCTATGTTGCTGTTCCCCAGCACCTGCCGGATGAACTTCCCGGCCAGGTAGTTGAGCTCGTTGCTCGAGCGCGAGGAACTGAACATCCCGAAAGCGCCAGGGCCATATTCGTGCTTGATCTCACTCATCTTGCTCGCCGCGAGGTCCAACGCCTCATCCCACGAAGCCTCCACGAGCTCGCCGTCCTTGCGGATGAGCGGCGTCGTCAGTCGCCTGTCGCTGTAGAGGTGGCGCCATCCCTCGCGGCCCTTGATGCAAGCCTCGCCCTTGCTGGACGGGTTGTCCTTCTCGCCCGTGACCTTCTGTATGATCCCGCCCTCGATCTTGAGGGTCAGGCCGCAACCCACGCCACAGAAGCCGCAGATCGTATTCACTTCCCGCGCGCCGTTTTCCTTGCCGTTCGCCTGAACCTTCTCCGTCGCCATCGCCATACGGCTCACACCCCTTCTTTGTAGCGAAAACTTCTTGCGCGAATTTTAAACCCTGCAAACCTGCAATGACCAGTATATAACGACAGTTTCGGATGTGTTGAACGAGCGTGACATACGCCGGGACGTTTGGGATTTTGTCTCCCGGGGAACTATCTCCGTTTCGGAAGCCGCAAAGCGGGAGGAGGAGAGTGTGATCGCCGCCCACTACTGACGGGCATTGTTGACATTCAGAGAAGTTCATCTTAATAATACGCGCATTCGGATAAGTGAAATTGCAAGGCGGGGGAAGGAGCGGGCATCAACGGCTTTCTGTCAAAAGAGAGGATCACGGCGGGACCGGGTTACAACAGGTGGTTAATTCCACCTGCGGCTCTGATGGTGCACCTGTGCATCGGACAAATCTATGCGTTCAGCGTATTCAAGAACCCGCTCGTCGAGAGGTTCGACACGAACCTCACCCCGATAGGGGTCATTTTCAGCATCGGCATAGTCATGCTTGGCCTGTCGGCGGCGGTATTCGGGACGTGGGTGGAGCGCGCGGGTCCGCGAGCGGCGATGTTCACGGCGGCGTTGTGTTGGGCGGGCGGCTTCTTCATCGGCGCGCTCGGGGTCGCCACCACGCAGTTGTGGCTCGTGTATCTGGGGTATGGCTTCCTCGGCGGCATCGGGCTCGGCATCGGGTATATATCGCCGGTTTCGACTTTGATCAAGTGGTTCCCGGATCGTCCGGGGATGGCGACGGGGCTCGCCATCATGGGATTTGGCGGGGGCGCGCTCATCGCCTCGCCGCTCTCCAGCGTGATGCTCCAGAACTTCGCGGCGAATCCGATCGACGCCATAGTGCCGGCGTTTCTCACGCTCGGAACGGCGGATTTGATCTCGATGCTTCTGGGCGCGTTCATCGTGCGCGTACCGGAGGAAGGCTGGAGGCCCGAGGGGTGGTCGCCGCCGACGGAGAGCAACGCGAGGAGCATGCAGACGACCGCCGACGTGTCGGCGAACAGCGCCATCCGCACCCCGCAGTTCTGGATGCTATGGACCATACTTTTCTGCAACGTCACGGCCGGCATCGGGATACTCGAGCAGGCGTCGCCCATGATCCAGGACTTCTTCACCGGCATCGAACCCGCGGCGGCGGCGGGCTTCGTGGGACTCCTCTCGCTGGCTAACATGGCCGGACGGATAGTATGGTCCTCGACCTCGGACTACATCGGACGCAAACCCACGTACATGATGTACCTCGGAGTCGGCGTTGTGCTCTATTTCATCCTCGCGACGGTCGGGGCGACCTCGCTCGTTTTGTTCGTTCTCGTCAACCTCGTCATCCTCAGTTTCTACGGCGGCGGGTTCGCCACCATCCCGGCGTATTTGAGGGACCTCTTCGGGACCGCGCAGGTCGGCGCCATCCACGGCCGTCTGTTGACGGCGTGGTCGGCGGCGGGGGTCGCGGGGCCGTTGATCATCAACGTCATAGCCGATTCGCAGACCGCCGCGGGCTTCGATGGACCGCAACTCTACACGCTGTCGCTGTTCATCATGGTCGGAGTTCTCGTCGTCGGCTTTGTGGCGAACCTGCTCGTGAAGCCCGTGGACCCGAAGTTCCACATGGGCGCCAAAGAAGAGGAGCGCAAGCAAGCTCGCGTCTCCGGCAGAACCGCCGAGGCTTAGAAAGGAGCGGCGATGACCACGCAAAGACAACAAGGCTCAGAAGGACCGTCCTCCGCCAGCTGGGCGCTCGTCGCGGTGTTCTGGGCGCTCGTGCTGATCCCGCTCGCCTGGGGCGTCTACCGGACGCTCACGAGCGTCGTGGCCCTGTTCGCGGGGGGGTGATGGTTAGTAGTGAATGGAGAACTACTCACTGCCAATCTCTTTGCTTGCCTCGCTTCTCGCCGTACCTCTCGCATCTCGTCGTCGTGGGTGGCGAGATCCCTGCCAGAGGCTCGATGAGCGGCGTCAGGGGGGACTCGACCCTCGCAGAACCTCCGGGTAGATGGTGAGCTCGCCGAGGCCGTTTTGCTCCAGCTTACGAGTCCATCGTCCGCGAGCTTACCTGCGACGGCATCGTTCACCGAACGACCTTGAAGTTGTAGTTGAAGTCGTCGAGCGTCATCATCAACCGCAGCCACAGCGGCATGATCATCTCGGTACCGCGCGCGGTCGTGATGTCGCCGAGGTCGAGGATGTCGCGCCAGCCGAACGAGCGCAGCAGTTCCGCAGCCCGAGCTTTAGCGTCCGCGTCATCGCCGCTGAGGAAGACGCTGTGGTCACCATCGCCCGCGAGGTATGGGTTGACCATGACCTGCGCGTTCATCGTGTTGAGGGTCTTGACTACCTTCACCCCTGGAAAGGATCGCTGGATCTGCTCACCGAGCGAGTCTGTATCTTTCACGAGCAAGGTAGGCAGCCCGCCCTGTGAGAAGTCGAGGGGGTTGCTGACGTCGATCAGGAGCTTGCCGTCGAGGTTCTCCTCGCCCGCAAGCTCCAGGGCATCCAGCGCGCCCGCGCCGGCGGTGGCGTTGATGACGATCTCGCCGTGGCGGGCGGCCTCGGCGTTGCTGCCAGCCTCGGCGCGGTCACCGACGTGTTCGAGCCACCCTTCGAGCTTGCCGTGATCCCGGGTGCCGATGACGACGTCGTGTCACTCCAGACGCGATATTTACGTGAAGGAAATCCTTTCTTTGCCGGCGTAAAGGTTGAATCGCTCGCCGCGCAAAAACCCCACGAGCGTCATCCCGAATTCGCGAGCGACATCCACAGCCAGACTGCTCGGAGCGGAGATCGCGCATACGATGGGTACTCCGGCTTGCAAACACTTTTGCATGATCTCGAAGCTCGAACGCCCGCTCACCATGACGATGTGTTCGGAGAGCGGGAGCTTGCCATCGAGCATCGCCCACCCGATCAATTTGTCCGTGGCATTGTGCCGCCCGACATCCTCCCGAACCTCGACGAGGCTTCCGTCTTTGTCGAAGAGCGCGGCGGCGTGCAATCCGCCCGTACTCTCGAAGAGGGCCTGCGCTTCGCGCAGCTTCTCCGGCAACGAGTAAATGGTTTCCGGGGAGACTTCCGGGCCGGGTGGAATCACAGGACAGCCTCTCAGCTCCAGCTGCTCCAGACTCGCCTTCCCGCAGACGCCGCAGGCGCTCGTGGTGTAGAAGTGGCGTTCGAGGGAGCGGAGGTCGTAGCTCTTGCCTTCGTGCAATTCGACGTTGACGATGTTGTAGAGCTGGTCGGCGTCAACGTCGGGGTCGGTGCAGTAACTTATCTTTTTTATGTCGTCGCGTTCGGAGACGATCCCTTCCCCGTACAAAAACCCGGCGGCGAGTTCGAAGTCGTTGCCGGGGGTTCGCATCGTTACGGCGACGGTTTGTTTCGTCTCGCCCGTAATGAGTCGTATCTCCATCGGCTCTTCGGTGGCGAGGGTGTCGGGGCGGACCCTTTGTTTTCCGCCCTCGACGACGCGCGCCCTCGTCTTCGTTTTGTTTCCGGGGCGTTTGGCTTTCGACTTTTCGAGCATGGAATCTCCGCTTTCCGCTTGTTCGACGAGAGTTTATCAGCGCCGTGATAGCATGGAGTTTATGAGGCTCTTGGGATTGCCATCCGTCGAGAAATATCCGGAGGCGACGGTGGCGAGGCGCGAGGGACACATCGGGATCGTCTTCAGCGGAACCGACGGCGAGCAAACGATGAACGTGCCGCTCAAATACATCGGCGGCGACGCGGAGTCCGCCGAACTATGGCTCCTCGCCGACCTTGAGCGCATGGGCTACGAAGTCCGGCGCGAAACCGGTTAGCGAGCCTTCTTCCTCGCCGCTTCGCGGATCTTCTTCAGCCACTCGATGCGTCCGAGGGTTTTTCTCTTCCGCATGAGGTTCGTGAGCGTCGTGGACTGAATTCCGGGAAGGCATTTGCTTTCGATGAACTTCCGGCATGAGTCGCCGTCGAGGAGGAGTATCTCGAGTTTGGCGTCTTCGCATCGCCAAACTTCGGGGACGCCGATGCTTACGTAGAGTGGGAGTTTGTCGAGGGAGAAACTCGTTACATCTATTTCGGTCACGAGGTCGGGGGGTGGATCCTCGTCGAGATCCAAGCGGTCTTTGTCTCTCGCGAGCGGCTCGTTCTCGATGTAGAAACACGAGTCCGGCTCGAAGCCTCTCTCTATGTCCTCGCGCTTATAGATGGTGGAACCGAAGTTGGCGATGTCCACTCCCCACTCCTCGAAGATCACCTCAACGAGCATCGCGAGGTCTCGGTTGGCGCGTTCGCGCGCGGGACTCGGACTCATGATCTCCAATGCCCCCTTGTCGTAGGCGAAGCGCGGCGAGCTTTTGTCTTCGTGGTCGGCGAGAAGGCTCTCGTGCGTCTCCCAGCTTATTCCATGGAGGATGATTCTTTGCTCCGCCGGGTGAGCGGATGGTTGCTTTGTTTTCTGCATGGCCGCCTCCGAACGTGGCTTTCGGAAATTATACTCGCGCCGCGAGATTTTCAGGCTTCGAACATGGGCGACATCGCCCGAACCGCGCTGAGGCAAGCCTCTTCATTGGAAGACTCGAGCCGCCCGCACATCTCCCTTGCCGGATCGAGTTCTCCGTGATGGTTTATGTGCAGACTCGACATCCCTTGCACGCACGGCACCGTGTTCGCCGGGCCTCCGTCCTCGCACACCGACTCGACGAATTTCGGGTCGTCGAGGTTCTCTTTCATGACTTGCGAGCCGACGCCCTGCACGCACGCCGAACGGAAGGCCGCTTCGGCGTCCTCGCAAAGTTTCAAGGCTCCTTCGTAGTCCCCTTCGTTCTGGCTCAAGTAGTAGGTGGGAGCGTACAGGTAGCAGTCGGTCTTGTGCCGGACCTTCTGCTCGACGCACGGCGAGAGCGGATCGTCCTCGTTCACATATTCGGAGACGTGGAGGTTCCCGTCGGCGCCGAAGTTCTCCATGAAGAGGCCGTTGTAGCAGCTCGACCTCCCGGAAGCGTCCTCGAAGGCGTCGCACATCTCTAAAGCGCGCGGGAGGTCGTTGGATGTGTAGTACATCACCCCGTGCCCGATGCCGTGGTAGCACTGCCATTCGAGGTAGCCGCCGGATCTGTAGTCCGCGCACATCGTCTTCATGTCGGCGAGGACGTTGTCGCTCTGTGCGAATCTCTCCTCGATGACTCCGTGGACGTAGCCAGAGTTGCACACTTCGTCCTGATATTTCATCGCCTCTCCGAAGTCGCCGTACTTGTCGTAGGCGGCGTGGCCGATCTCATGCACCACCGGGTGGCACGAGCGGAGGAGTTCCTCGTCCTCCTCCATGTCCTCGCTCAACTGGTTCATGGCGACCCTCGGGTCTTCGTCCCCGACCATGTCGGCATACCGATCCCCGGCGCCCTCGTGGTGCGAGGCTTTTTCTTCGTCTTCACCCCCGGAGAGAAGATGCTCACCGTGCGGGATCGCCGAGATAACGGACGCGAAGAAGCCGCCCAGCCGCGCGAGGAAGCCGTCCTTTTCCCGGACTATGACCTCGCCCGTGAACATTGGGTTCATGTGGTCGTGGAAGCCCCATTCGCCCGGCTTCTCGAAGGTGAAGCTCCATTCGTCTCCGGCTCCGACGGGTTCCTTCGGGTCGAAGTTCGGGTACTCGTCGTGCATCGGGTGGTCGTCGGAGGCGGGCCAGTGGCCTTCGTCGTCCTCGTTCTCGAAGACGACGGCCTCTCCGGCCTCGAGCTCCACTCGCTCCGGCTCGAAGCCCTCGCCGGTCATGCGGACGACTTTGCCGCCCGAGTCTCCGCGCGCCGCGTCCGCCGCGGCGAACGCCAGGAAAACAGAGACGAGCAGGCAAAACGCGATCCCCGCCATGCGCGACTTATGAATCCTCAGTAACGCCATGCTCCAAAGCATAGCGAAGCGCGCGGCAAAGAAAAAGGGCCGGAGACTCTCTCCGACCCTTCGAACGCTCCGGACCCTCCGGAGGCCGCGCGGCTTTCTAGTTCGGGATCATGCCGTGCGGGTCGAGGATGTACTTCTTGGCCGCGCCCTTGTCGAAGTCCTTGTAGCCTTCGGGGGCGTCGTCGAGGCTGATGACCGTGGCGTTGACGGCCTTGGCGATCTGGGCCTTGTCGTGGAGGATGCTCATCATCAGGCCGCGGTTGTACTTCTTGACCGGACACTGGCCGGTGTAGAAGAAGTGGCTCTTGGCCCAGCCGAGACCGAACCGGATCTTGAGCGTCCCCTCCTGAGCGTCGGGGTCCGCGGCGCCCGGGTCGCCGGTGACGTACAGCCCCGGAATGCCGAGCCGTCCGCCCGCGCGGGTTATGGTCTGGATCTGGTTGAGGACCACCGCCGGGGCCTCTTCGCCCTCGCGCGCCGAAGCCTCGAAGCCGACCGCGTCCACCGCGCAGTCCACCTCCGGTATGCCGAGGATGTCCGAGATCTTCTCTTCTATCGGCCCTCCGTCGCCGATGTTGATCGCCTCGCAGCCGAAGGAGCGCGCCTGATTCAGCCGCTGTTCGTTGAGGTCGCCGACGATGACGACCGCCGCCCCCAAAAGCTGCGCCGAATGCGCCGCCGCAAGCCCGACCGGACCCGCCCCGGCGACGTACACCGTCGAGCCGGTCGTGACGCCCGCGCAGTACGCGCCGTGGTAGCCGGTGGGGAAGATGTCGGAGAGCATCGTGAGGTCTTTTATCTTCTCCAGCGCCTGATCCCGGTCAGGGAACTTGAGCAAATTGAAGTCCGCGAACGGGACGAGAACGTACTCGGCCTGACCGCCAACCCAGCCACCCATGTCCACGTACCCGTACGCCGAACCCGCCCTCGCCGGATTCACGTGCAAACAGACGCCCGTCAGGCGCTCGTTGCAGTTGCGGCAGCGGCCGCACGCGATGTTGAACGGCACCGAACAGATGTCGCCCTCGTTGATGAACTGGACGTCGTTGCCCTTCTCGACGACCTCGCCCGTGATCTCATGCCCCAAAGTCTGCCCAACGGGAGCCGTCGTCCGTCCCCTGACCATGTGCTGGTCCGAACCACAGATGTTCGTCGAGACGATCTTCAAAATGACCGAATGCGGCGCCGCGACGGTCATCCCCATCGCGTCGGCAACCTCCTGCGGCACCTCGAGCTTCGGATAATCTATCGGCTCGACAGAAACCTCTCCCGGCCCCTGGTATACAACTACCCTGTTGTCCGCCATCGATTCCCTTTCTTCGAAAAGAGTTCGATATTCACTAACTGAAAATAGTTTTCATCTGGATTTCAAGGTGGAGGTCGCGCTGTGTGAGCGCCGGATTCGCGTGTGGTCATCGACGCGCCGACCTCCTTTCGGGGCCATCCGGCAAGCGGACGGCGAAGATATGGTTTCGTCAGTCTGGCTCAGGCATGGAAAGTGTTTTCAGTCACGAGCGTATATGCGCGGAGATTGACGCGAGCGTCCGCCGCGCAAAGATCGAGGTTCCTCCTTTCCCTTTCCATCACCCTTTCAGCGAAGGTCACGTTAACAGAGGCTGGAATTTCGGGCAACGGGATTTCGGTTAAGTTTCGTTAACGATCTTTTATCGGGTGTGGACAGGGACGTTCCGGGGATGGCGCGGTCCTCGGTCTGGTTAGAATACGGGCTTTGCGGGAAAATGGCGAACAACAAAACTCTATTTGGAGCGTTTGGATCGGGGGCGAGGAGTTGTTTTTCGAGATGCTTGGCAGGAATGACCTTTGGCGGAAGCTTCGAAGCCGCGTCGGGACGACGGTGAAGCATCCGGTGAGCCCGGCGACGGAGAAGATACGCTCCCGCCTCTCCGACGAGGGCGTGAAGAAGACCGAGAGCGTCTGCCCGTACTGCGCGGTCGGGTGCTCCACGCTCGTCTACCATCGCGAGGGGCGAATAATAGACATCGAGGGTAACCCGGACAGCCCGATCAACGCGGGGACCCTCTGTCCGAAAGGCTCCGCCACCTTCGGGATGCACGTCTCGCCGCATCGGTGGACAAAGGTGAAATATCGTCGTCCCTACTCCAGAGAATGGGAGGACCTCGACCTCGAAACGGCTCTCGACATGATCGCCGAGCGGGTCAGGCGGACCCGCCAGGAGAGTTGGGAAGAGACGAACGAAGAGGGGAAGAAGCTCAACCGCTCGATGGCCGTGGCGTCGGTCGGTGGGGCGGCGATAGACAACGAGGAGAATTACCTGATCACCAAGCTCTTTCACTCGCTCGGTTTCACCAGGATAACCAATCAAGCGAGGATATGACACTCCTCGACGGTGCCGGGTCTCGGCATCACGTTCGGCAGGGGCGGGGCGACGACGAACTTGCAGGACCTCCAGAACGCCGACTGCATCCTCATCCAGGGTTCCAACATGGCCGAGGCGCATCCGGTCGGTTTCCGGCACCCCATGATCGCCAAAGAAAAAAACGGCGCGAAGCTGATCCACGTGGACCCGCGCTTCACTCGAACGAGCGCGATGTGCGACATCTACGCCCCGATTCGACCCGGCTCAGACATCGTCTTTCTCGGCGGCCTCATAAACCACGTCATCCACAACGAGCGGTACTTCAAAGAATACGTCGTCAACTACACCAACGCCGCGACGCTCATCAACGAGGACTTCGGAGACGTCGACGCCACCGGTCTATTCTCCGGCTGGAACGAGGAGACCCAGGCGTACGACCCGTCGAGCTGGAGGTATGAAGGGCAGCCCATAGACTACGCCACCGTCGGGGGGAGCCAGGGTACGCTCGTCGGGGACGTCGCCGAGGGCGGGCAACACGAGATGAGCAGCGACCAGCCGCGCCCCGACGACCGGACGCTCCGGCACCCGAGGTGCGTGTTCCAGATCCTCAAGCGTCACTTCGAACGGTACACCCCCGAGATGGTCGAGGAAGTCTGCGGCACGCCCAAAGAGGCTTTCGAGAAGATCGCCGAGACCATCTGCGAGAACTCCGGGCGCGAGAGGACGACGGCCCTTTGCTACGCCGTCGGGTGGACGCAGCACTCGAAGGGAGTTCAACTTATAAGGACCGCCGCCATCCTCCAGCTGCTTCTCGGCAACATCGGGAGGCCGGGAGGTGGGATCCTGGCTCTGCGAGGCCACGCTACCATCCAGGGTTCGACCGACATCGCCACCCTCTATGACATCCTCCCCGGCTACATTCCGATGCCCGACGCGGCGAAGCCCCACGACACCTGGCGCGACTACCGCGAGGACGAGACCGCCAAAACCGGTTGGCTCTCCAACTTCCCCAAATACGCCACGAGCCTCATGAAAGCGTGGTACGGGGAGGACTTTGATCCCGAAGACGGCGAACTCTTCGACCACTTCCCGCGCATCTCGGGCGACCACTCGTACTACCCGACCATCATGGCGATGAAAGACCGCGAAGTGAAGGGATGCTTCGTCTTCGGCCAGAACTTCGCCGTCGGAGGACCGCACGCGAGGATGGCCCGGCAGGCCATTCGACGCCTCGAATGGCTCGTCGTCCTCGACGCCTACGAAATAGAGACCGCGACCGCCTGGAAGATGGACGACACCGTCCCGGAAGAATGTTCGACGGAAGTCTTCTTCATGCCCTCCGGGCTCGTCGCCGAGAAAGACGGATCGTTCACCCAGACCCAGCGTCTGCTCCAGTGGCACGACAAGTCCGTCGAACCCCCCGACGACGCGCGCAGCGACGCCTGGTTCGTCTACCATCTCGGGCGGCGGATCAAAAAAATGTACGAAAACTCCGAGAACCCCAGAGACGACCTCATAAAAGCCATGACCTGGGACTATCCCACCGAAGGAGAGCGCCAGGAGCCCGACATCGAGGCGATCCTGAAGGAAATAAGCGGCTACGAAGTCGAGAGTGGAGAGCCCGTCTCGGGTTTCGCCGATCTCAAAGACGACGGAAGTACGGCTTGCGGGGCTTGGATCTACTCCGGCGCCTTCGCCGACGGCGTGAATCAAACAAGAAGACGTAAACCCGGCGACAACCCGAACCACGAATGGGGCTGGGCGTGGCCGCAGGACAGAAGGATCCTCTACAACAGAGCCTCCGCCGACCCCGAAGGCAAACCCTGGTCCGAGCGCAAAAAATACATCTGGTGGGACGGCGAAAAATGGACTGGCGACGACGTGCCGGACTTCGAGGCGACGAAGCCCCCGTCGTACAAACCCGACCCCGGCGCCGAGGGCGTTGACGCCATCCCCGGCGACGGTCCCTTCATCATGAACGGCGACGGTCGGGGCTGGCTCTTCGCCCCGGTCGGCCTCAAAGACGGACCATTGCCGGTACACTACGAGCCGCTCGAGTCTCCGGTCCCCAACCCGCTCTACTACCAGCAGCGAGACCCCGCGCTCAAAGTCTTCCCCGGACGACCGGACAACCCGTACAACGTCCCCGAAGACCCCCGCTATCCGCACGTCGTGACCACGTACCGGCTCACCGAGCACCACACCACCGGCGCGATGAGCCGTTGGATCCCCTGGCTGTCCGAATTGCAGCCGGAACTCTTCTGTGAAATAAGCCCCGAACTCGCGGAGGAGGAAGGGGTCTCCAACGCGGGGTGGGTCACCATCGAGACCAGCCGGGGGAAAATACATTGCAAGGCCCTCGTCTCCGACCGCATCCCGGTCTACAGGATCGGTGGAAAGAACGTCCACACCATCGGGTTGCCCTATCACTTCGGGCCGAATGGAGTCGTCAAGGGAGACGTGGTGAACGACATACCTCCGGTCGCGCTCGAAGCGAACGTCGCCATCCACGAAGCGAAGGCGTTCACCGCCAATTTACGGAAAGGACGTGTGTAATGAGTGTTTTGGAGAGGGCGCTCAGGGGGATGGCGAGCGGTTTCCTGGCGACGTTCGCACTCTCCGCGTTGCGGATAGGCCTGAACGGTCTCGGTCTCGTCTACACGACCGCCCCGGAGCAAGTCGTCAGGCGCCTGGAGACGCTGGGGCTGATCGAGGACTGGTCGCCGCTCGCGAGGCGGGCTCGCATGGTCGTTGCCCATTTCGGCTACGGCATGGCGGCCGGCGCGGCGTTCGGGGCGCTCAGAAGCGAGGGCGAGGAACCGGACAGCGAAGAGATCGAAGCCCTCCGCGGCAACCGCGAGGGTCCGGGAACCGAAGCCGCCGTGGGCGCGGCGATGGGCGTCCTTTCCTGGGGCACCGGTTGGGCCGGGTGGCTCCCCCTGGGAGGCGTGCATCCCGCGCCGTGGACCCAGAAGACCCCGAGGGCGCTCCTGCCCATCTTCGACCACGCGGTCTACGGAGCGGCCTGGGGCCTCCTTTACTGGCTCCTCGCCCGGAGGCGCTCGTGAGAGAGGCGATGAGCCACGAGTTGATGGAGGTGGCCGTCTGGATCTCGGAAAACCCAAAGTCCGCGAGAAAAAACATGAAGCCCATCCGGAGCGCGGAAATCTTGAAGCCCGGCGTCTATTTCAACACCGGGACCGGTATGGTGGACAGAGTGTATTCGCCTCAACGAGTAGCCCTCGGACACAGGATGTTTCGGATATCCAACGACCCGGACGCGCCGGCCGAAGACATCGAACGCGAAATAAAGGAGGGAAGATAGAGCGTGGCGACGGGATTCCTGACCGACACGACCGTCTGTATCGGATGCAAAGCCTGCGAGGTCGCCTGCAAACAGTGGAACCAGCTCCCCGCCGACGGTTACGAACTCACCGGCGACTCCTACGACAACACGAGGCAATTGTCGGGTTCCACGTGGCGACACGTCGCCTTCATAGAGAACCCGAAGAAAAAGAAGCTCACCGGCGATGTTGACCTCGTCGCCCTCGCCGAGGACGTGAAGGAAGAACTCCCGAGCGGCGCGGAACTCGACGGGCTCGGGCGGTGGACGTTCATGAGCGACGTGTGCAAGCACTGCGTCGAGGCTCCGTGCCAGCAGGCGTGTCCGACCGGGGCCATCATCCGCAACGAGTTCGACAACGTCTACATCCAGCCCGACGTCTGCAACGGCTGCGGCTACTGCGTGCCGGCGTGTCCATACGGCGTCATCACCTCCGTCCCCGAAGACGGACGCGCCTTCAAATGCACCCTCTGCTACGACAGGCAAATAGACGGTCTCGAACCCGCCTGCGCCAAAGCCTGCCCCACGAACTCCATAATGTTCGGCGAAGTCGAGGAGCTGGAGAAAATAGCCGAAGACCGCGTGAAACAGCTCCACGACCGGGGCTATCCGCATGCTTTCGTATACGGAACGCCCGAGGTTGGAGGAACGGGGGGCATCGGCGGCAACCACTCGAAGTTCATCCTGATGGACGAGCCCGAGACGTACAACCTGCCGGAGAACCCGTTTCTGCCGCAGGATAAAGTCGCCGGAGCGACCGTCGCGAGCGCGGTCGCCGCCGTCGCCATAAGCGCGGTCGTGGCGTGGGCGTTTCGGGGATAGGTGAGACGATGATCGACGAAACAAAAACCTCGCATCATCCCGAGACCGATTCGAAGAGGGAGGACAAGAATTATTACGGCATCCCCCCGATAAAGCACGCGCATTGGACGTGGCAGATCCACCTCTATTTCTGGATCGGGGGCATCGGGGCCGGGTCGCATTTGCTTTCCGTGATCGGGCAATTCCTCGGCTGGCGCGACGAAGCCTTCTTCCGGACGACGAGGTACACGACGCTCGCCGCCATGATCATAAGCCCGATACTCCTTATTTGGGATCTCGGACGACCGGAACGTTTTTTGAACATGCTCCGCATACTCAAGCTCCGCTCCCCGATGTCCACGGGCTCCTGGGCGCTTTCCGTCTTCGGGAGCATGTCCGGTCTCATCGCCACGAAACAGGCCGCCGACGATGGTCTCCTCGGCGACAACGTTCTCTCGAAGCTGGCGCGGCTCATCCCGGCGCGGCTCGTCTCCGTGCTGGCGCTCCCGTTCGGGCTCTACGTCGGGGCGTACACCGGGATGCTCCTCATCGCGACGAGCGTCCCGATGTGGGCGAGGAACTGGCTGCTCATGGGACCGACGTTTCTTTCTTCGGGCGTCTCGACCGGACTATCGTGGGTCTCTCTCGTATTGCATCTCGGGAGATGGGGAGAAGGAAAGACTCTCTCCGCTCTGAAACGGGCCGAAAAGGCGATGCTCGTGATCGAAAGCATCCTCATCGCCGCGACCCTTATCCGAACCGGCAAATGGGCGAAGCCTCTGTTCTCGAAGAAGCTCGGACCGCTCTTCGTGGGGGGGACGCTTCTCGGTGGGATATCCGCTCCGCTCGCGCTTCTCTCCGGCAAGGAGTCGAGAAAGAGGAGCATCCTCGCCTCGGTACTCGTCCTCGTGGGCGGCTTCCTCTTCCGATACGTCATGGTCGCGGGAGGCCGGGACAGCGCCGACGACCCGGAGGCGTATTTCTCCTTCGCGAAAAAAGACGGCGGAAGGCCGGAGGTATCGGAATGAAGCTCGTATTGATCGGACCTCCGGGAGCGGGCAAAGGCACACAGGGGCAACGTCTTTCCCGTCTGCTTTCGTACTTCCACGTTTCGACGGGGAATTTGGTCCGGGCGCACATACAGGCGTGGACGGAACTCGGCCGCCAGGTCGAGGGATACAATCGGAAGGGAGAACTCGTCCCCGACGAGGTCATCCTGCAGATGGTCGGGCCGAGTCTGGAGCCCGCGGGGCGTTGGATCCTCGACGGCTTCCCCCGCACCGAAAAACAGGCCCGCGTCCTCGACGAAGCCCTCGAAGCGCGCGGCATCCGCCTCAGCCGCGCCATCCTCCTCGAAGTCCCGGACGATGTTCTTCTGGAGAGAATAAAAAATCGCCGCTACAGTCAGGCCACCGGCTGGACGTACAACCTCGAGCACGACCCGCCGCCGCGGCCCGAGCAACACCTCGACCCCGGCCCCTTCGTCCGCCGCGAAGACGACACCCCCGACGCCGTGCGACGCCAGATCGAGCTTTATCACGAAGAGACCGCGCCGCTGAAAAACTACTACGACGAAAGAGGCTGTCTGGCTATCGTGGACGGGGATCGGTCCATCGACGAAGTCACCGACTACATATGCGCCGTCCTCGGTCATCCGGAAAAGAACGTCTGAAAGCGGTTCTCCTTCGTCGAACCGCCGGGAGTAGGGAGTGGGGAGTAGGGAAAAGACAAGGAGTCGAAGCTCCCGGCGACGAAGTCTCCGCTCGAATATATCGAGAGCCCGTCGGGCGGGAAGGCGAGGGTATCGAAGAAGAGACAGTCGAGAACTTCCCTACTCCCGAAGCGAGCG
>JBOHBL010000104.1:0-2031 GCA_050698295.1 Rubrobacteraceae bacterium
GTGATCCAGGGTATGTTCTCCGAAATCCCGAGCTGTCCGAGGTAGTAATTCAGAAGCCCGACGTTCGGGTCGAGGACGAACCTCCACAAAATTCCGATGACGGCGACCCCGAGCACGTAGGGCGCGAAGTACACCGCCCGGAAGAAGCCGCGTCCGGGGAAGCTCCGGTTGAGGATGAGGGCGACGAGGAGCGGGATGACCATGAGCAGCGGCACGGAGTACAGCGTGAACTTGCCCGTGGCCTCCATGCTGTTCCAGAACGGCCCGAAGGCCGTCGAGGACGGGGAGATCAGATCCACGTAGTTCTGGAGGCCGACGAAGGGTTTGCCCGGCAGGAGATAGTCCCAGTCGTGGAGGCTGATCCAGATCCCGTAAACGGCGGGCGCCAGCACGAAGATGACGAACAGCGCCAGATATGGCGCCATGAACAGATAAGGCGTCATTCGCCCGGCGTCGGTGGGCTTGCGTCCGTTGCCGGATGGCGCCTCTTTGGGCGGCGGCTGAATTTCGGGCCGCTCGGCGCTTTGGGTGGTCATGGTCCTGCCTCCGGCTTACGCTTCGTATCTCTCGCGGTTCTCTTCGAGGAGCCTGTCGGCTCGCTCGGCGGCTTCGTCGAGGGCGGCCTGCGGCTCTTTCCTGAGCAGGACGGCCTCGTTGACGGCCTGATCGAAGGTCGTCGGCTGCACGTCGCCGATGCCCGGCACCGCCGGGACGAAGTTGACGTAGGGAACCTGCTCGGCGAGGGTGGATTGCTCTTCGAGGCTCTGGAACTCCTCGCTCTCGCGGACGCTGGCGCGGGCCGGTATCTGTCCGGCCTCGGCCCACGCGCCGGACTGCTGGCTGATCCAGTTGATAAACACCCTGGAAGCCTGGACTTTGTTCTGGTCCTGCGAGGGCTTGTTCATGATGACGAAGTTGTGCGACCCCGCCCAGACCGCGTCCTCCGAGCCGATCCGGGCGACCGGAGCCACGCCCCAATCCAACCCCTCGACCTCGTTGAGGGTGTTGATCTGCCATATCCCATTCCACATGAAGGCGTTGTCGCCGTTCTGGAAAGCGACGGTCTCGGCGTCCTGCGCCACGTCCCTCGGACTGTGCTCCTCCCTGACGAGGTCCACCATCCACGTGAGCGCCTCCACGCCCGCGTCGGAGTTGAAGGTGGCCTGCGTCACGTCCTCGTTGTAGAGATCTCCGCCGAACTGCCACAGGAGCGACTCGAACGTGAGCGTCCCGGTGAACGGGAACGGCGAAACCCAATGCCCCTGAATGCCCGCCCCCTTGAGTTCCTCAAGAGCCGCCATGTAGTCGTCGAAGTTCTGAGGCGGACTTTCGGGGTCGAGACCAGCTTCTTCGAGCATGCTCTTGTTGTAATAAAGACCCAGCGGGTGGATGTCGAGAGGAATGCCGTACCGGACGTCGTTGTAGATCCCCGCGTTCCAGACTTCCTGCGCGAAGTCGCTCTCCGCGAGGTCGAGCGCGTCGGCGACGTCGTCGAGCTGGAGGATCACGCCTCGAGCCGCGTTGGTGCCGAGCTGGTCGGAATGCATGATCCCAACGTCCGGCCCCTCCCCGCTCCTCACCGCAGCCGGCACCTGCTGATAATAGTCCGCCCACTCCACGGTGTTCATGGAAACCTGGATGTTCTCGTTCTCGGAGGAAAACTGCTCGACGAGCTGGCGCATGAACGGGCCATCCCCCCCGGTAAACCCGTTCCAGAACGCCAGCTCGACCCTCGGACCATCGTACGTCCTGCCGCCGTCTCCGCCACCGCCGCCCGCGGCGGGATTGTTCTCCGGCCCCCCGCCGCAACCGGCCAACACGAGCCCCGCGCCCGTCCCCGCCCCGAGAACCAGGAACTCCCTCCTGCTCAACCCGCGAAAACGACTTCCCTCGATCATCTCTCTCCTCTCGTTCCTCGGAGCTTCCCCCGTTGACGCTACCAATTTAACAAGTATTTCAACGCAAATCAACAACTAACGACAAATTTTTCGTTGATTTGCGTCGTCTTGAAGCGGTTCGACGAAGGAGAAC
>JBOHBL010000105.1:0-1630 GCA_050698295.1 Rubrobacteraceae bacterium
GGCGAGGACAGGGCTTCGTTCGCGGCGGGCTTCCCGAAGTGCGGCAAAGGCGCGAGGCTCGTCGGAAAGAATATCGGCGCGAACGGCGGCGGCTTCCGCTGCAAGTTCGTCTCCGGCCCCTCGAAGCGGATGGTCGCCGTCAAAGTCAGGGATTCCGACGGCGCCGCCTCGAACGCGCCCGGAAAAAGGGTCTCGGTGAAGGACGAGAAACCGAAAGGCGAGTGGAGACCTCCGGGGTTGGGATTCCCTATGTAGTCGGCGAGTAGCCGGGTGAAGGGTTGCTTCGCCTTGTCGCGCGATTCGCGGTTTTATCCTGACTCCCGGCCTTTATTATTTCCTCGACGCGACAACTTCGAGATATTCCGAGGAGGCGGCGAGCGTGTCGTCGCCGGAGGTGTTCCTCTCTTCGAGGAGTTTTTCGAGGTCTTTGTCGAGGGCTTCCTTCCCGGCATCGTCGAGCGACTCGAAAGCCTTTCGCATCGGGCCGAAGTATGTTCGGAAGTGTTCGATATAGTGCCGCGGCGAGAGATAGCTGAACGTGTATTCGCGCCGCTTCGCGTCGAGCGAGAGTACTTTGTCGCCGAAGAGTTCTTCGAGCCTTTCTTCGGTTCCCCACAGCGGGGGAGGCTTTACTGTGGGTGGTGGAGGGACGTGGCCTCCGATGGTGCGGAGCATCGCCCCCGCGTATCCCTCCGGTGTCCAGCTTGCGAGACCGAGCTTCCCTCCCGGTTTGCATACCCGGAGCATCTCGGACGCCGCCTTTTCCTGGTTCGGGGCGAACATCACCCCGAAGGTGGAGAGAACCGCGTCGAAAGATGCGTCGGGGTACGGAAGCTCCTCGGCGTCGCCGACGTCGAAGGATATTTGCATGTGTTCGATCCCGGCTCGTACTCTGGCGTACTCGACGAGTTCCGGCACGTAATCCATGCCCGTGACTTCGCAGTTTCGGCGGGCGGCGGAGATGGCGGTGTTTCCACTCCCGGTCGCCACATCGAGGACTTTCTGTCCGGCGCGCAGATCGACGGCTTCGCAAAGAAGCTCGCCGACTATGACGAGGCTGTTCCCGATCCTCGCGAAATCTCCCGTCGCCCACACTTTTTGCTGGCGAGCCTTTATCTCCGCCAAACTCGGGGGACTTTCCTGAGTGGTCATTTCCGCTCCTTTCGATTGCCGTTCGTCAATCCCACGCCTCGACGCTCGTTTGGCGGACGATTTTCCCGTCCCTCACTTCGAGCGTCATCGCCGAGAGAACCCTCGTCCCGTCGGAGTACTCGCACGCCTCCATGAACGCGACGCGCTCTTCTCCGACGACTTCGCCCTCGACCTTGTGGGACATGTCGCGGGCGCACACGTCGCGGAGCATCGCGGAAATCTCCTCTTTGCCGCGAAGCGCGGTCGGGTGGCTCGGCGGGGTGTTCTTGTTAGTGATCTTCGCCTCGGCGCCTCCGGCATAAAGGGTGATGAGCGCGTCGGCGTCGCTTCTCTCGATGGCGTGGCGCATCGCCTCGAAGTCGAAGGCGGTTTTCTGTTCGGTCATGGTGTGTTCCTCCTTATCCTTCGGGGATGACGCCGAGTTGCCGCAGCAGGCCGAGCGTGTCTATGCTGGCCCACCGCTCGGAGATCATGCCGT
>JBOHBL010000106.1:0-3012 GCA_050698295.1 Rubrobacteraceae bacterium
AACGGCGAGTGGCTGGGCAAGCTCGGCTATGAAGACGTTGTCCGCCTCGCTCGGACAATGACGGTCGCCCGTCTTCTCGAAAGAGACGACTTCGCCAAACGCTTCGCCGCCCACGAGCCGATATCGCTCTCCGAACTCCTCTACCCGATGATGCAGGGCTACGATTCGGTCGCCATCGACGCCGACGTGGAGCTGGGAGGCACCGACCAACTCTACAACCTCCTGGCCGGACGGCACCTGATGGAGGCCCACGGCCTCGCGCCGCAGGCCGTCTTCACCCTGCCGCTCCTCGTCGGCACCGACGGCAAATTGAAGATGTCCAAGTCGCGAGGGAACTACATCGGGATCTCCGACCCTCCCGAAGAACAGTTCGGTAAAGTCATGTCGGTCCCGGACGAAGCGCTCGATCAATACTGGCGCCTCTGCCTGGATAAAGAGCCTCCAACCGGGGACCCGATGAAGTCGAAGCTCGCGCTCGCGGGGGGTATCGTCGAGCTCTATCACGGCCCGGAAGAAGCGGCGCGCGCCCAGGAGCACTTCACCCGCGTCGTCCGCCGCAGCGAGATGCCGGAGGACATCCCGGAAGTGGCATTGCCCGGCGAAGACGAAATCTGGATCATAGACCTCATAACGCTCGCGGGCTTCGCGAAGACCAACGGCGAGGCCCGGCGATTTGTCCGGGGCGGTGCGGTGCGGATCGGTGGAGAAGTGGTCGAAGACGAGAAGTCGAGCCTGGACACGGGGACCCTGCGCGGGAACATCCTCCAGGTAGGTAAGCGGCGCTATGCCCGGCTCGTAGCTTCTTAGAGCCGTTTCGCGTTCGTTTGAGTGCGAGGCGACCATGATCGTCAAACATGCCAGAGACGTGGCTCGATGGTGGGTGATCGAGGAAGCCGGTGAATTGCCGGGTTTCCACGGAGCCTTCTTCGCAGGTTCGACGAACTGGCTCCCCGACGACGCCGCCCTTCCCGCGACCTCCGACGTGGACGTGATGGTCGTACTCGCGGACCCAAACCCACCACGCAACCCGGGGAAGTTCGCCCATCGAGATATACTGCTCGAAGTTTCATACATACAAAGCAAATGGCTCCCGTCGCCGGAGTCGATCCTGGGCCACTACCACCTGGCCGGCGCTTTCAGGGCACCGAACATCATCTCGGACCCGTCGGGCCGGTTGACCGAACTCCAGGCTGTCGTGTCCGGAGACTACGCCAAACGCCGGTGGGTCTACAAGCGTTGCGAGCACGCGAGGGACAACGTACTCAGGTTCCTCCGGTCGTTGAACGAGTCGGAGCCGTTCCACGATCAGGTCACGGCGTGGCTGTTCGCGACGGGCGTGACGACCCACGTGCTGCTCGCGGCCGGCCTGAAGAACCCGACCGTGCGGAAGAGGTACGCGGCGACGCGAGAACTCCTGGAAGAATACCGTCACCTGGATTTTTACGAGGCCCTTCTGGAGCTTTTGGGGTGCGGCCGAATGAGCCGGGCGCAGGCCGAACGTCATCTCATCGTGCTCGCCGATGCGTTCGATGCCGCCAAAGCGGTGGTCGAGACGCCATTCTTTTTCGCCTCGGACATAAGCGACATCGCGCGTCCGATCTCCATAGACGGAAGCCGGGAGATGATCGAGGGGGGCTTCCACCGGGAGGCCATATTCTGGATGGTCGCCACGTATTCGAGGTGCCGGAAGGTGCTTCACCACGACGCGCCGGCGGAGATGAAGGATGAATTTAGCGACGGCTATCTGAAACTCCTCGGAGACCTCGGGATAACTTCGTTCGCCGATCTCCGGCGACGCGGCGAACGCATCGAGGAATTTCTTCCCCGTGTCTGGGAGGTGGCGGAAGCCATCATGTCGGACAATCGGGGCATCGAGGACTAACGGCGCATGGACGGGGTTGATCGGCTACTCGCGTACGAAATCGAGCCTCCGGCAGCTCGTTGCGAGGGGGTGAGAAGCGAGCCTGAGCCGCGTTAAAGGCGCGTGAAAAAATCTTTCGCGGAACTTGTTGACAACCCTTTCGGCGTTGCTATACTCCCACAGGCATGGAGGCAAGCGACTTGAAAATCCGAGAGAGGCCGAGATAGGGTAAAGCTCCTCGAAAAGAAGGAGAAGCTCCCGAAGCCCGCCGCAAGGTGGGCGTTTTAATCGCCTCGATTCGGAAGTCAGCCGACATGAAAGCTCCGCCGATGAGGCAGTGAGCCTGGAGGCTTTGAAAACTGAATAGCAGCGAAAGACCAAATACAAGGTGACGACCCGTCACTTTTAAACGTCGAGACCGACTCTTCGCGATCCCGGAGTGAAAACGAGGATCGCCGCGCGGAGAGAGACCGCGACCAATCTTGACTTATGCGGCGCTTCGGCGTCGGAGAAAGTCTTGTTCGGAGAGTTTGATCTTGGCTCAGGACGAACGCTGACGGTGTGCTTTAGACATGCAAGTCGAGCGAGAAAGCCCCTTCGGGGGTGAGTAAAGCGGCGAACGGGTGAGTAACACGTGGGCAATCTGCCCCTCGCAGGGGGACAACCGGGGGAAACTCCGGCTAATACCCCGTACGTTTGATGGATCGCATGGTTCATCAAAGAAAGGTAGCTTCGGCCATCCAGCGAGGGATGAGCCCGCGGTACATTAGCTGGTTGGTGGGGTAAAGGCCCACCAAGGCGACGATGTATAGCTGGTCTGAGAGGATGATCAGCCACACTGGGACTGAGACACGGCCCAGACTCCCACGGGAGGCAGCAGTCGGGAATCTTGCACAATGGGCGAAAGCCTGATGCAGCAACACCGTGTGAGCGATGAAGGCCCTAGGGTCGTAAAGCTCTGTTGTTGGGGACGAAGGTCGAAGGGTTAATAGCCCCTAGACTGACGGTACCCTTCGAGGAAGCCCCGGCTAACTACGTGCCAGCAGCCGCGGTAATACGTAGGGGGCGAGCGTTATCCGGATTTATTGGGCGTAAAGCGCGCGCAGGCGGGACGCAGCAGTGGCCCGTGGAATCTCCCCGCTCACCGGGGA
>JBOHBL010000107.1:0-7385 GCA_050698295.1 Rubrobacteraceae bacterium
CCTTTCGGTAGTGGGTTTTCCCACCACTATTGTGCAAGAATTTTCATCCCCGCGCTAATCACGCGACGCGGCGTGTGATCACCCGGTATATCGCCAGCAAGACGATCGCGCCCACCACCGCGGTCAGGATGGAACCTATGCTGAAACCGCCGACCGTTCCGAGCCCGACCAAACTCAACAACCACCCCCCGACAAACGCGCCCGCTATCCCGATCAGAATAGTCACGATGATGCCGCCCGGGTCGGGTCCCGGCATGATCCACTTCGCCAGCGCCCCGGCTATGAGGCCGACGACGATCCAAACCAGAATCGCTCCTATGCTCACCTTTGCTCCACCTCCCCTTCTTCGATTCTTTCTTAATCCGAATTTTCCTTCACCCTTTTAGACAGACCCGAACCCGAAGCCGTTACACTTCTTGTCGAGTCCCGAAATAATAAATCCCCCATCATTTTGTACTCTAAACTCTTTGTGGTATACGAAAGAACGACCGTGGTTTGCAATCTTCGCTCTCATGCGGATAAGCTCTGTTGTGGAACGAAGGTAACGGATGGGGGCTTCGGGCTGTCTAATGTGGTGAAGCCGGATGACGGGGCGCTTGTGGCGAGGGTTCGCGCCGGAGACAGGAAGGCTTTCTCCGAGCTGGTCTCGCGGCATCAGGACGCGGTATTTCGGGTCTGTTTCCGGGTGCTTGGAAACCGGGAAGACGCCGAGGACGCCGCGCAGGAAGCCTTCGTCAGGGCCTACGGCAAGATGAGCGGCTTCGAGGGACGCAGCTCATTCAAGACCTGGATGGTTCGATTGACCATGAACGTGAGTTTGAACGAAAGGAGCAAGCGCAAGGGTCCCCTGCCCGAAGTTCCAATGCCCGCCCCAGCGCCCGACCCCGAGAGGGAACTCCTCGCCTCCGAGACCGCCGAAAAAGTCCACGAAGCCCTCAAGCAGCTCCGGCCCAACCACCGGGCCGCGATAGTCCTGAAGGACCTCGAAGGACTTTCGTTCAAGGAAGTGGGGGAGTCGCTCGACGTCGCGGAGGGAACGGCGAGGGTTTGGGCGCACCGCGGAAGGACGAAGCTCAAGGAGATCCTATCGTGAGCGTCGAGGAGTTGCTTCCGGCGTACGCGGCGGGCGAACTGGAGGGCGAGGATGCCGAGCGCGTCGAAGCCGCACTCGAAGAATCGCCCCAGCTCAGGGAAGAGCTGAAAGAATACGAGAACCTCTTCGTGCTTCTCGCGGCGGCGGCGGAAGAGGAGGTGAAGGCTCCGGCGAGTTTTCGGAAGCGGGTGGAGAGGCGGGTGGCTATCCAGGCGTATCTCGCGGCGGCGGCGAACACCCTCGACGGGCTTCTCGGAGCGTACGGAAGGGCCATCATCTATTATCTGAGGCTGACTTGAAAAAGCTGAAGTGCTGACAAGCTGAGAAGCTGACCGGCGCGGTTCGACGAAGGAGAACCCGTTTTGAGCGAGCTTATGGAGACCTTGATCCAGTACGTCCCGCGGGTGTTTGGGGCGCTCGCGATAGTGGCCGTCGGGTTCGTGCTCGCCGTGGTGGCCCGGCGCGGCGCGACTTTCCTCCTCCGTCGCTTCCGCTTCGACGAGTTGTGCGAGAGGGTGGGACTGACGCGCTTGATCGGCGAGGACGGAAGCCGAAGCCCGACGACCTTCACCGGCTCGGTCGTTTTCTACGGGGTGCTCCTCTTCTCCATCCTCGCCGCTCTCGGTCCGCTCGGACTCGACTTCCTCGCCACGACGCTCAACCAGGTGATCCTCTACGCGCCGAAAGCACTCGCCGCCATCCTCATCCTCGTCCTCGGCACCTCCGCCGCGGGCGTCGTCTCGGAGATGGTCGGACGCGCTCTCGCGCGCGTCGGCGTCAGACGCGCCGGCGGCATAAAGACCTTCACCCGCTTCGCCGTCATCTTCGTCGTCGCGATACTTGCCGCTGCGGTGCTGGAGATAGACGTCACCATCCTGATCGTCATAACCGTGCTGGCCCTCGGCGCTGTCGCCCTCACCGCTTCCCTGGCCCTCGGTCTCGGCCTTCGCGGCCTCTCCCAGAACGTCGCCGCCGGAAGATACGTCTCCGAAGGCATCGAAGAAGGAGACGAAATCTCCATGAACGGCGTCTCCGGCACCGTCGAGGAGATAGGCTACGCGATGACGAAGGTCCGCTCCCCCGACGGGAAACTCTATCTCGTCCCAAACTCCCACTTTCAGGAACACGTCGTCGAGAAGCGTACTCCGGAGGGCGAGGACGCGCAGCTTGACTAACGTATTGACTAACCATAAAATGAGTACATGAAGAAATACGTGAAGACGGTGAACGTCCATGAGGCGAAGACGCACCTTTCGCGGCTCCTTGAGCGGGTGAGCGCGGGTGAGGAGATCATCATCGCGAAGTCTGGCAAACCGGTCGCGAGGCTCGTTCCGGAGAAAAAACGTGTGAAGCGGCGCAAGCCGGGGGGTGGGATCGGGAGGATCACCATAAAAGAGAGTTTTTACGATCCTTTGCCGGAGGATATTCTTCGCGCCTTCGAGGGGCGTTGAGGTTTCTTCTCGATACTCACGCTTTTCTCTGGTGGGAGAGTGACGACCGAAGATTATCCGTCACGGCGCGCCGAATATTCTCCGATGAGGACAACGAAATATTCTTCTCCGTGGCGAGCGGTTGGGAAATCGCCATAAAAGCCGGACTCGGCCAACTCGATATCCCCGAAGGTCCGGAGCGGTTTGTACTCGACGAAGTCGAAGCGAACGATTTTATCGTCCTCTCCGTAGACCTCCGACATGCGCTCGGCGTGTACGATTTGCCCGACCACCATCGCGACCCTTTCGACCGTCTTCTCGTGGCGCAAGCTCAAGCGGAGGATTTTCCGATCCTCACCATGGACCCCGAGATCTCCCGTTATCCGGTCGAAACCGTCTGGTAGGCGGTTGCGAAAGCATGCGTTTCAGCCCGTCGGGTTCGGGCTGGCGGTCGTGGCCCGGCGCGACTTATCACGTCCGGCGGCCACGGTTCGGGGTCCGGGCGGTGTCCCATATTTCCGTGTCGAGCCGGAACGGGGCCGTGAAGACGTTGCCGAGCTGATCACGCACCTGGAGCGCGAGTTCCAGCCTGCCGGCGTGACCCTCGGAGACGAGGACGCGGGAGAGGGGGGAGAGGCCGCACCAAACCCCGAGGCTTCTTCCGGGAGATATCTGTTCGGGGAGGCGGCGATCCGCGTCCGTATACGTCGCCACGTCCTCCGCCCCTCCCGAGAGTTCCGCCGCCCTCACCCGGCCCGACCCGGGATCCACTACGAGCGGCCTGTCCCGGCACGCGAGAAGGCCGGCGAAGTCCCTGTTTTCCCGGCCGCCGGAGAGCAGCAAAAGTCGCGCTGTGCGGGGGTAGATCGCTGAGGAGCCGCGATTTCTGAGGACGAAACTGACCACCGCTTCGCCGTCGGCGTAGCCGAGATCGTGCGCTCTCAGGAAGTCTCCGAGCGAGGCGATGAGCTCCTCCTGGGAACCCCCGCGCGCCCGCGCCGGCGCACGCGAAGAGATGGCCCGGTACTCGTATCTGACCAGTATCTCCAGCCTGGCTTTCCTGTCCCGCCGCGACAGGAACAGCCCGAGAGCCGAGACGGCGAGCGCCACAGCGGCGATCCCGGCTCCGGCCAGATCCGCGACCGTCTGCGCCGGGAAGCTCATCTCAGACGCTCCTCCCCGAACTTCCCGTTCCCGCGCGTCTCCACGTCCATGACGATCCCTCCCTCTGCGATTCGCGGAGGAGCGCCACACCCGCGGCACGCCGATCCGCCAGAGGAGCCGGGGCGGAACGCTCCTCTTTTCGTCTCCTTTTCTATTCCTCTTATAAGCCTACACCAAACAATTATTTGATGTCTACCCTGGGATCGTATAAAGTGCGTATGGAGCATTGAAGGAGGCGTGTGGTTTGTATGGATGCGATGCTGGAGTTACACCCGCGAAGGGTGGACATTTTGAAGTTTCTGGCGCGGCGCGAGGGGGGGGAGCCGCCGACGGTCGCGGAGATCGCCGGCGCGGTTGGGCTCCGGAGTACGCAGACGGCGCACCACCATCTCGGGCGGCTGGAGGAGGGAGGGTACTTCGAGCGCGGCGCGGCTCCCTCGCGCAAGCGCAGGCCCGTGAGCATCACGGAGCGGGGATGGGAGGTACTCGGGAGCGCGCCGGCCCTGGGGCGTGTCGCGGCCGGGCGCGGGCTCGAGGCCGTCGCGGACGAGGAGTTGTATTCGTTGACGCAGCTGCTTCGGGCCAGGGACGGCGGGCGACGCTATCTGCTGCGGTCGGTGGGGCAATCCATGACCGGGGCGGGCATAGAGGATGGCGATCTCCTGATCGTCGAAGAGGACGAAGACCCGCCGGATGGCACCGTGGTGGTCGCGATGCTCGACGGCGGCGAGGAAGTCACCGTCAAGCGCCTCTACCGGGAAGGAGAGATGGTTCGGCTCCGGGCACACAACGGCAACCACGAAGACATCGTGGCGCACGGCGATCAGGTGAAGGTGCAGGGGCGGGTAGAGTACGTGTTCCATCCTCCGCGACGATGAGCGCCTCTTCGTTCATCTCGCGCCTTTGATGCGGGTGACGAGTATCGCTCCGACGGTGGTCACGACCGCCGCGAGGACGAACATCTGCGGGTACCCGGCGTGCGCGACTATGAAGCCGGCCATGAGCGGTCCCAGAGAATACGGCAGGGAGTCGGCGAGATTCACCAGACCGATATCCTTGCCGCGGTCTTCGGCGGAGGGGAGGAGCTGGGTGATGAGCGCGAGTTCCACGGCGATGAACATCCCGATGGCGAGGCCGAGGAGCGCGGCCATCGCCAGGAGGACGGGCCAGTCGCGGGCGAAGGCCAGCACGAGCAGCGAGACGCCCATCAGGAGGCCCGCGCCGATCACGAACGGCCTCCTTTGCCCCACCTTGTCCGAGATCCAACCAGAGACGAAAGAGGACAGAAACAGAGCGGTGATCGCGATGATCGCGATGATCGTCAGGCTCGCCACCCCCTGCGAAGCCGTCCTCCCCGGAAACATCTCCTCGTACCCCACCGCGTCCTCCAGAAAGAAAAGCAAGTACGAGGTCCCCATCTGCCACCCGAGCAAAACCAGAACCCGCGTCACCCACACGTACACGAAGTCGGGGTGCTCGCGCGGGTTGATCCAGAAGTTCCTGAAGAACACCCCCAAGCGCATCGGAGGCCGCGCTCGCGCCGGAAGCGGCGGGTCACCGAACACGATCAAAAAGAGGACGACGGAGACCACGTTCACCGCCGCCAACACCACAAAGGCCGTCCCGGTGTCCTCGATGACGCTTGCGACGAGGACCGTTCCCAGCAGCGTCCCGAGCGGCAGGCCGAGGCTGAAGATGCCCGAGGCGACGCCGCGCTGCCCTTCGGGGACTTGATCCGGAATAAAAGCCCGCGCCGCCGTGAGCAAGGCCGCGTTCGCGAACCCGACGAGCGACCACAGCAAGATCAGCGCGACGATGCTCTCCGCCGCCCACGACATGGCCGCGAGCGCCCCCGCCGAGAGAACCGACGCGGCGAGCATCCACGGTCTCCGCCGCCCGAAGCGCAAAGTCGTCCGGTCGCTCAAAGCCCCGACGATCGGGCCGCCGACCGCGCCGAAGAAAGCCGCCACCCCCGTCACGTAGCCCAAATTGATCTCGCGGTTCGCCGGGTCTATGTCGGTGATCACGATCGGCAAGAGTATCTGCGCGCTCCCGATGGCGCCCATGAACACGGCCGCGTGAACCACGCCGAGCATCACCATCCTGAGCAGACCGAACCGCCCGACCGGCTCCCGCAGCGCCTCCGGAACCCGCGCCTCCGCCATCACCCACCTCTCCTCGCCCGAGAGCGAGACGCCTTCGCGCTTGAAATTATGCCTGAACGCAGCCCGGCAGTCTCCGGAACTCCTTGCCAGGCACCGTCGTTCGGCACGGCTTCTCGTGAACCACATGTATGGAGCGTCCGGCTCCTGAACGACATCCTCGACGTTCACTCCACGCGAGATCGTTCGCCTGAGTTCCGCATTTTGTGGTACTTCGTCCTCGCCCACGTCATCACCGCCACCTTTATGCCTTCGCCACTCGCCGCCGTCTCGATGGCTTTCGGAACCTCCCGCAATGGAAAGCGGTGCGCGAAGCATTTTCTCCGTCTGTATTGGAGTAGTAAATACGGGTGTGCGATGGTATCTTCGGGTGAAGAGTTCGTGAAGAAGGGGCTATGGAGCGAGGCAGAACCAGAGCGGAGATCGGCAGCGCGGTCTACCGGCATGCCGTCGAGTTCGCGAAGGCGCAGGGGCGCGACGAGAACGAATTGCTCGACGAGTTGATAGAGGAGGCCGTGCGGATGCGCGAACACCCCGGCATCGGTTTCAAAGGCGGCCCCGCGGGACGGCGCGCGTGGGTCGTCGGGACCGGTCTCGACGTGTGGGAGATGATCGAGATGCACCGGAGCATGGGCCGCGAGACGTTGCTAGATAGCATGGAGAACGTCTCCGAAGCCTCGCTGGAAGCGGCGCTTTCCTACCACGAGTCGTACCCCGAAGAGATAGAGGCCGCCCTGAAAGAGAACGCTCTGTCGCCGGAACACTGGCATAGGCTCCATCCCGAGACCATCCCGCCTTCTCCCGAGAACTCTCCGGGCTGACCGGCTCCGGGCTTCCTCTTTGCGCATCATCCTCGATCTCCACGTCTCCGGCAAGCGAGTGGGGCGCGCTCTCTCCGCAGCCGGACACGACGTTCGCGCCGCCGACGCCGAAGGCGAGATCTTCGACGCCATGGAGGACGAGCGTCTGCTGGCGGTGGCCGCGAGCGAGGAGCGCGTGCTCGTCAGCCGCAACGTCCGGGACTTCCCGCGCATCGTGGGCGCGAGCCGGAAGGCCGCACGCCGGAGTCATTATGATCCCACCCAGCATAGACCACGCGGAGTTCGGAGCCATCGTCTCGGGTGTCGAGGGGCTTTTCGCGGACACCGACCAGGCGAACTGGCAAGACCGTTTCGAGTGGATGGCGAGATCGTCCGGGTGAGCTACCGCAAGGCCCGGGGAAAACTTCGCGCTCGTGGTTTCATCGTGGCATCATGAACCGAAAATCGTTGCTCGCGGCACACGCTTTGCCTTCGACGCGACTTTTCGTGAGCCATAGTGCATATCCACAGACCGGGGCGATGTGCGGAACGCCCGGTGTGTCCGGGCCTCGCCTTTTTCGTGGCGCAGGGTTCCGGGCCGCTCGAACTCCTTAAGAAATCTTGGAAACTAAAAACACAAACTTGCTTTTCCTGAATACGTTCGTGATTTCGGCGTGGCATTATGTACGGTGGGGTTTCACTGGAGGCTTTGCGGGGCGAGGAGCTTGTATTAGAG
>JBOHBL010000108.1:0-2686 GCA_050698295.1 Rubrobacteraceae bacterium
GTCGAGGTGGAGCGCAAGCTCCGGGAGACCGAGGAACTCGAAGAGCGCATCGAAGCTCTCGAAGAGAGAGCCGGGGCGAACGCCGGCGAAACAAGGAGGCGCGGATGGGGCTGAGAGATCGCCTGGCGCGTTTGGAGGGAAGAACCGGAGAGCGGCCCGGCGAAGCCAGGTTCGCAAACGAAGAGATCGAGCGAAAGTTTTTGGCCGCCCGCGAGGACGCTTGCAAAGACGGACTGGAGAGCATGGCTCACGATCTCGCCGCCGGATGTGAGCCGGATCTCACCTATGCCAACGATGGAGCGTTCTATACGCAGCTCGGGCGGCTCGCACTGAGTCCGACGTTCCAGGATCTCCAAGCCCTTTGCGGCAGGGAGGCCGAGGAGCATATCGAGTCCGTCCCGGCGGATCGCTGGGAGCGGTTTTTGGACTCCGACGAACACGCCGCGGAGCTGCTTGACAAGCTGAAGGGGCGGGCCGGCGCCGGCGTACCCGATGGTTACCGGACGTGGCTCGAAGAGCGGGAGCGGGAAATAGGAGAACTCCACAAGCGCGAGGGCCTCGAAGAAGACGGCCTCACGCCGCCGGAGGTCTGCGAGGAGGCGCGGCGGCTGGCGTGGGTATTGATCCACGATCCGGAGGCGCCGGACTTGCTCGCCGAGCTGCTGGCCCGGCGGGATGAGTTTGCCTCCGCGGGGTAGAAAAAAGGCCGGATCTCGAAGGATTCCGGCCCGATGATTCTCTGGCGGCGCTCTGGCTTCGACGGAGGCGCCTAGCTCTCTGGTTGAGATGGTCGTTTCTTGTCTGGCGCGGAGAGATCCATGACCCGTTCCAAGTACATCTTTTGCGAAGCCGCGACATCCGCTTTGGCGTCTTCGAGCGTTCTTTGGAGCGCGGCGTTCTCGATTATCGCGGCGATGTCCTCGAAGTGATCCATGATCTCGCCGGTCATGTTCCACTCATCCAAACTTTGTTGCGCTCGGTCCAGGTAGTGATGACGCTGACAAAGGCAATGCTCGCCTTCGGAGTCCGGGAACTGCGGCTCCGCGCATCTCGGCCACTCGCATTTCTCGTACGGCGCTGTCTTGGTTTCAGCCATCTTCGTCCGCCTTTTGAATCCTCACCGCGAGTCTCTCTTCGGCTTGCTGGAGGTCGTCTTCGAGTTCGTAAATCGCATCGCCGATATGATGCTCCAAACGCTCGAAGCCTCCCTCGTGGGCCATCCACAGCATTCGCTTGCCCAGGTGGATCGCGTTGCGCGCCTCGTCGGCTCCCTGCGCCTCGTGGCGCACCCGGAGGTGAGGGCCGCACAGGTAATGCCCCGGCCACAACTCGAACTCCCCGGCGCGCTCGCATGGCCGCCCCGTCTTCGATCCCGCGGTACACGGCGGCAAGTCGCCGTATTCGGGGTGCGGAACCAGCTTTCTTTCGTCCGGCATGTTTCCTCCAATCTTCGATGTATCTTGATGTATCTTCCGAGAACCGCGGGTATCCCCGCTCGGGCGGCGCCGGCGGCCCTCTCACTCGCAGGGGTAAAAGGCTCATCGCCGCCTCAGACCGTTTCGGAGGCCGTCGAGTCCGCGCAATCGCGGCAAACGAGGTCGCCCGCGAAGAACGTGAGCGAGTCGAGAACCTCGAAGAGTTCCACGCCGGGCTTCGCCTCCGAGCATCCCGCGCATCCGGGGCCGGGCAAAGCCCCTTCGGGAGCTTTCACCTTGATGTTCGCCCCGGTGGGATCGGAGGGGCGCCGGGTATCCCCGGTAGGGAGCGCCCTCTCCAATACGTAAGCGGCTATCCCGTGCTTGCAGGCCGCGTGACGACGGCGGGCGTCCGGGCAATCGCACCGGAAACTCCCGGCCTCGACGCTGTACACCTTTCGAAGCTTCGAGCAGCTTCGGACGGTGAACGACCGCGATCCGTCGGCGTGGACGCGAACCTTCATGGGGCGGTGCGTCCCGTTGGCGGTCGAAAGTTGCGTAACGAGGATATGCTCGGCCCGCTCAATGCGGCTACGGAGGTGTGGCCGGGCGGCCTTCAGGCGGGCGATCTCCCGCTCGATGCGGTCGACGACGGTGTTCGTCGGGGCACTGTACGCTACACTCGACTCGATCACAAGCTACTCCTTGTGGTCCGGGCCTCGGGAGGCTGCAACCTCGCCGGGGCCATCTTTATTCGATGCCCGTATATTACGGCTTTTATATGCGTTTGTCAAGCGTTTATACAGACTTTCTACTCGTTCTAAGGTAGAATACAAGCCGTACTAATGTCGGCACAAAGGCGGGTGGATGTCTACACTTAGCGACATGAAGATCGGAAAGCGGGTAAAAGAGCAGAGGATTAAGAAGCTCCTGTCTCAAGCGGAGCTGGGAAAAGCCGCAGGTGTCCACAGGGATCAAGTAAGCCGAATAGAGCGAGACGAAGTAGATCCCAGATTCTCCACGATACGAAAGCTCGCCGCTGCACTCGACGTAGATGCCGCTGAACTCACGAACGGGGGCGAATGACATGGAAGAATTTCACGCTGTTTACGAACAGGACGGCGATTGGTGGCTTGGATACGTTGAAGAGCTTCCCGGAGCCAACTCCCAAGAGAGAAGCCTCGAAGAGTGCCGGGAGAGCCTCAGAGAGGCCGTCACGCTCGTATTGGAGGCGAATAGGGAACTCACCCGGACTGAATTCGAGGATCGAG
>JBOHBL010000109.1:0-2339 GCA_050698295.1 Rubrobacteraceae bacterium
CCCCACGATGGCGGCGAGTTGCCGGGAGTGGAACGCGAGGACGTAAAGGAGATCCAGGATTCCTATCGCCATCAACAACGGGCCGCCGAGCGAGCGCACGTCGCCACCCTATCCGAGCGTCTCCGGGCGGCTACGTTGCAGCCCGATCGACTGCATGACAGCGAAGAGCGCGACCGCCGCCGCCTGAACGAGGACGAACGAGACGCCCAGCGCGGTCAGCGGGAAAACGCCGGCCGCCACGACCGCGACGCTGGCGAGCGCCCAAAGCGCGTTGACCGCCACCACCGTCCGGGCGGCCGTCCCGCCGACCCTGCGCCGGGCGCCCGAGATCCAGACGAAAGCCGCGAAGGCGACCAGGAACAGCCCCGCCGACGCCAGCAACGCGACCGGGGCTCCGAGCAGGTTCACGAAGGGCCGCCCGTCGCCGACCACCACGCCGGCGGCCAGAAGCATCAGCACGCCCGCCGCGCCGGATGCTGCGGCATCGAGCTTGAGCGCCAGCCTCAAGAAACCGTCGCCGCCCCGCCCGGCGGTCCGGTCGTGGCTTGTTTGGTGTGTCGTCATGGCTTCATCTCCTTGTTCGGGTTCTCGGTTCGATGTGTACGTTTTGTGAATGTACCGCCCGTCCGGGCGCGGCGGCATCATCCGAAAGGTGGAGCGGGGGGTGGAGATGAATCCGGAACCGGATCATTGCGACGCCTCCCTGATTTGTCTTGCCGTCTACCATCGGGGGCACTTCGAGGATCAGCGCGGTGTTCCTGCCCGACGGGGGATCGCCGCGCGCCCGACGCCGCCGAACAGGAACATGCTGAAACGATCCGTGGGCATCAACTCCTCCGTGCGCGACCATCAACGTGGAGGCGCCCCACGACGCGGCGAGCATCCTCCAGCGCGAAGAGCGCGCCAAGGATGTTCAGCGGGATGGCTATGAGGTCGATCACGAGCAGCGCGGTGTTGTCGAAGAGGGACAGTCCGGGCGGCAGGCCGACGCCGCCGCCGAGTCCCCAGTGGAGATGCACCGCCGCGAATACCAGCATCCACCCGCCCCCCGCGTGGGCGGGCCACGCCGTCCAACGTTTCCGTCGGCCCTCCGGCAACTAAGAGACGAATTGCTCGGCGAACTCGGGGGAGGGGGGAATTTCCTCGATCACGTCGAGCATCACGCCCCCCGGTCCCACGCCGATGAAGTGCCTCTGCCCGAAGTCCTCGTCGCGCAGCGGCAGGATGATTCGAAGGCCCGCCTCCTTCAGACGCTCATACTCGGCGGTCGCGTCCGAAACCTCGAAGTTGAGGAGGAGGCTGGAAGAGGACCGACCGCGAAATCCTTCGGGGATGGTCGGGTGGTCGCGCCGTAGGATAGCCAGCTCGAAGGCGGAATTCTCGCGGTGCTTGAGGCTCACGTACCAATCACTCTCGAACGTCGGATCGAAGCCCATGTGCTCCACGTAGAAGCGGGCGCTCGCCTCGATGTCCTCGGCCATCAGCACGGGGTAGAAACTTTGCAGTGGCATAGAATGCTCCTTTCGACCATATCCGTCAACGTCTCTTCGCCATCGAGACACCCTCCGACCGTATTCACCTCGTCGCGCGCGCTTCCGCGGGGGATCCGAGGAAAGAGAGAAGGTCGTCGTTGAGTAGCTCCTTGTGGCTTATGAACGGCCCGTGCGAGGCGTTCTCGTACACCACGAGTTTCGCGTGCGGGATCTCCTCCGCCAGCCTTCGGGCGGACGCCTCGAAGGGAGCCATGACGTCGGCTGCTCCGTGGACGATGAGCGTCGGGACGTCCATCTCTCGCGCGTCGGCCCGCAAATCCGTCGTGTATACCGCGCGTATCGTCTCGATGGCCGCCCTGGGAGAAGCCTGGAGGAACATCCCGACCGCCCAGTCGAGCATCTCCGGCGAGACCGATACGCCCGGCAAGCCCGCGCCGAACCACGGTTTGGCGAGCGAGGCCGCCCACCGCGGCCGGTCGTCGCGGAGGCCGGAGACTATGTCGTCGAGAACCGCGCCGTCCACGCCCTCCGGGTTGTCTCCGGTTTTGAGGAGGTACGGAGCGGTCGTGCTGACGAGGGCGGCGCGCGCGGTTCGGCCGTCCCCGTGGCGGGAGAGATAGCGGAGGATCTGGGCGCTTCCCGCCGAGTGTCCCACGAGCGTCGCGCCGCGCAGACCGAGGCCCTCGACCACCGCCGCCAAATCGTCGGCGAGCGTGTCGAAGTCGTATCCGGCTGCGGGCTGGTCCGAGCGTCCGCAGCCTCTCACGTCGTACGCCACGCAGCGAAACCCCGCCTCCGCGAGCGGCGCCATTTGATATTCCCACATGTCGGCGCCCAGGCACCATC
>JBOHBL010000110.1:0-1794 GCA_050698295.1 Rubrobacteraceae bacterium
CTGAAAGGTCGGCGGCGCACCATCGCAGTTCAATCATGCGTGGGGTTGCAGCGCATCTCCCGTTAGATAGGGAACTGAAAGTGCGGGCTTGATCGTATTGGCGGCAAAAGTCCCTCCGTGTTGCAGCGCATCTCCCGTTAGATAGGGAACTGAAAGTTCGCTGGAGATCACGAGAGACTCTCCTCGATCTCGTTGCAGCGCATCTCCCGTTAGATAGTCGATCCTGAAAAATAGGTGGATGTGGGTATAAACGACGCTTCCGCGATGGTCCGGAGTCGAAGGTATTGCAAGGTTTCCGTGCTTTCCGGGCGGTTTTCTTGCAAAATCGGAGGATGGAACCACGACCCGGCCCGGGCTACGGGGATCAGGGGGAGATGCGTATGGAGAGGACGCGACTGGCGAATCCGCTCAACGAGAGGCGCCCCCTGGTGAGGCTGGCCCGACAGATCGACTGGAGGAGCTTCGACGAGCATTTCGGGACTTGCTACAGCGAGGGGACGGGGCGGCCTGCCACCTCCACGAGGCTGATGGTGAGCCTGCGCTACCTCAAATACGCCCACGACCTCTCCGGCGAGGCGGTTCTCCGGGGGTGGGTGGAGAACCCGTATTGGCAGTATCTCTGCGGGATGGAGTTCTTCCGCCACGAGCCGCCCATAGACCCTTCGAGCATGAGCCGTTGGCGCTCCCGCGTCGGGGAGGCCGGGGGCGAGGAGCTTCTGAGGCAGACGATCGAGGCGGGATTGCGTATGGGGGTAATAAAGAGAAGCGAGCTGAGGCGGGTGAACGTGGATACCACCGTCCAGGAGAAGCACATCCGCTTCCCGACGGATCCCAGGCTCTACGACCGGATGCGCGAGAGGCTCGTCATGGCGGCCCGACGGGAGGGTGTCGATCTCAGGCAATCATACGCGCGTGTTGGCAAGCGCCTGCTCGCCCAGCAGAATCGCCACGCGCACGCCAAGCAATGGAGACGGGCGCGGCGATGCACGCGCAAACTGCGGACCATCCTGGGCGGGGTCATCCGCGACATAGAGCGCAAATCACTCGATGGGGGCGAGGAGATGGGGGATTTGCCCGCCCTCGCCAAGAGGCTCCACGTCCAAGAGCGCCGCGACAAGGGCAAACTCTGCAGCGTCCACGCCCCGGAGGTGGAATGCATCTCGAAGGGCAAGGCGCACAAGCGATGCGAGTTCGGCCGCGAAGTAGCCCTCGCCGTGAGTTCGAAGGGCGGGTGGGTTTTGGCGGCGCGGGCTTTGGAGGGCGATCCCTATGACGGCCGCACGCTCCAAAGCACGATGGATCGGATCGTCGCGACGAGCGGGGTCGAGCCCGAGCACGCCTACGTCGACATGGGCTACCGGGGACACGACCGCGAGGGCGGGTGCGAGGTTCACGCGGGCCGCCGCGGGCGGGGATCGATTCCCAAAGCGCTTTGGCGCTGGATGAGGCGGCGGGCGGCGATAGAGCCCTCCATCGGCCATCTCAAGGAGGACAGGCGGATGGAGAGGTGCCGGCTCAAGGGGACCGAGGGGGACAAGATCAACGCGGTGTTGAGCGCGGCGGGAATGAACTTCTCGAAGCTCCTCGCGGCCCTCGGAGCTTCGCGGTCGTTTTTGCTGGAGCGATTTGTGGCGCTCTTCGCCTCTCGTTCGTCCCGTGGAACCATCGCGGCGATCGCCGGGTAGACTTTTTCAGGATCGACTAGGTAAGCGGTTCGAGTCCGCTCGTCGGCTCTTTACTCTTGGCTATTTTGCCGCCTCGCAGGGGGCGAACCCGTAGCGTACATCCTCCAGG
>JBOHBL010000111.1:0-1494 GCA_050698295.1 Rubrobacteraceae bacterium
CGGCAAAGTTGCCGCTCACGACGCTCTCGGTGAGCGTCAGAACGTTGTCGTTGTAGATGCCGCCGCCATCGTCGGCGTAGTTGTCTCTCACGACGCTTTCGTTGAGCGTCAGGTCACCATTGTTCTCAATGCCGCCGCCATCGAAGCCGTCATTGCCCTCGGTGATGGTAAGGCCGCTTATCTTTACGGTTTTCCCATCGTATATGTAGAATACCCGGCTTTCGTCGTTGCCGCTAATTGCGAGCTTTCCGGCTCCGGGTCCCCTTATGGTGAGGTTCTTTTCTACGTCGAGTTCTCCGCTTTTAAGGGTGATGGTTCCCCGAACTTTGCGGGTGAAGACGATCGTATCTCCCCTCTGAGCGGCATTGTCTATAGCGGCCCGCAGCGATCCCTTTCCCGAGTCCTTCTTGTTCTTCACCTTCACAATGTCAGCATGCGCCGGGCTGGCTAACGCAGCCATCACCACGAAGAAGACGGCCAGCGCAGCCAGCGCCGAAAGCATGAGAAGCGCCGCTCCGCGCGGCTTGGCTCTGACATTCATTTCATAGGAACTTTGGTTGGTCATTATTCTCTGTTCCCTCTTTCCCTTTTTCCGGTTGCCCGCTACTCTCCTTTAGCTTATGGTCGGTCCTCCTGCACGCTCCTCCTTTCCGGTCGGCCAGGTTTCGAGTGGCTTTGGCGGTTGTCGGGTCATGGCGACCTCCCCACGTAGCGGGCGTTGCATACATGGCATCGTATGGAGCGGCGGAACGGGGCGCATCTGCCGGGTGGCATATTTTCGGGAGGGACTTCGTGGCCGGGTGGCATATGCCGGCCGGTTGTCCGACCGAAGATTCCCGAGAGGTCGCTCGGGGAAGTCATTCTTCCTCGGTGGAGGCGAGGCCGAGTTCCACGGCGAGGACGGCTGCCTGGATGCGGTCTGAGACTCCGAGTTTGAGCAGGATGTTTTGGACGTGGATCTTGGCGGTCCCCGCGCTTATGGAGAGACTGCGCGCGATCTGGGGGTTCGTCTCCCCCCGCGCGAGGTGCTTGAGGACTTCTTCCTCGCGCGGCGTGAGCTTCTCGAGGGGGGACGGGCTTTGCTCCCTTTCTTCCGCCGTATGGCGGCGGGGATCCTCGCGATGCTCTTCTTTCTCGTCCACCAGCCGGCGGAGGAGGTGAGCGGAGAGTTCGGGGTCGAGGGGGGACTCGCCTGAGAGCGCCCCTCGCACGGCGGCGAGGATCTCATCGGGGCTGGCGTGCTTGAGGATGTATCCGGCGGCGCCCGCTTTCAGCGCCTCGAAGAGGTAGCCCGGGTCCGGGTGGGCCGTCACCATGAGGATAGGGGCGCGGGGGGACTCGCGCTTTATCCTGCGCGTCGCCTCCAGCCCGTCCATCCCGGGCCTCAGCACGTCCATGAGGACGAGGTCGGGGCGCAACTCGCGGCACTTCTACACGGCCTCCCCGCCGTCCTTCGCTTCCCCGACGACCGTGAGGTCCGCCTCGGCCGAGAGT
>JBOHBL010000112.1:0-2547 GCA_050698295.1 Rubrobacteraceae bacterium
GTTCGCGAACCGCCCCTACGGGAGGTAGGGAGTCGCATTTGTTTTTTGCGGCTCCCTATCTCTCGACTTCCAAACAACAAAAGCCGCGAAGCAGTCACCCGGATTCCGTCTAACGGCTACGAACGCCAGCCAGTTTCTTTCGTCCACTCCTCCGCGAGCCGCAACGTCTCCTCGATGAAGGGCGATTTCCTCTCCGTGTACTCGATGCGGTCGTCGCCGAAGTTCTTTGCGAGGTCTCGTTTGAGTTTCGCATATGCGTCTCGTATTTCGGGATTGGCGCGGAGGTATGCCGGGAAGAGGAGATTTCGTCTCGCTCCTTCGTCTCCGATCTCGACGACGTGGATGTGAGCGTCGCGTTCGCCGCTCGCAACCCGGAAGAAGCGGCGATCCGAAAGACGAGCGCGCATCGGCCATCCGAGGGCTTCGATGTGTGGACGGTACGAGTCCTCGTCTTCGAGGTCGTTCACGGAGATTTGTATATCTATGACGGGCTTCGACGGAAGTTTCGGCACGCTCGTCGAGCCGACGTGGTCGATCCGAAGCGCGACGGAACCGAGAGCGTCTTCGAGTCTCTTCCTGTGTTCTCGGAACCCCTCCGGCCACGACTCGTCGTATGGCGCGAGGCGGACGGGGTCGCACAGCGGCTCCCCGAAGAGTTCCGGCTCACACACGCCGCGCGTTGTCTTCGGGATACGGATACTCCATATACCGCGCCGTGTTCCGGGCGACCTTTTCGCCGTGATATTTCGCGACGAGGCGGAGGGCGAGTTCGATCCCGGCGGAGATGCCCGCCGATGTCATCGTGTCCCCATCCTCGACGACGTGTTCCTCCCGCACGACTTCCACGTTCGGGAAGGAGTTTTCCATCCGGTCGAGGGACTGCCAATGCGTGGTGGCGCGGCGGCCATCGAGGAGGCCCGCTCCTCCGAGGAGCATCGAACCCGTGCATACCGAGGCGAGGGTTTCGACCCCTCTCGCTCGGGTGGAGATCCACGCGAGAAGCGTCTCGTTTCCGGCCTCGCGCCTCGTCCCCCATCCGCCCGGCACGACGAGGATGTCGAGGGGCGGGGAGCTTTCGAGCGTGTGTTCCGGGACGATCCGCATTCCTCCGGTTGTCATGATGGTTCCTTCCTTCTCCGCGACGAGGAATACCTCGAACGGCGACGGCTCCTCGCGGCGTTTCTCTTCATCGAGGCGCGTCACCGAGAAGACCTCGAACGGCCCGCAGAAATCGAGGACTTCCACGTCGTCGAAGACGAGTATGCCGACTCGCTTACGAGTCTCCGCCATTCACCACACCTGCCAGCGTTCGGGGCGGACCCGCACCGCTGTCCGGTACATTTCCGCGAATCCTTCTTCGGACATTCCGATGGCCGGTATGTTCGAGCGGTACTTTTCGAGGTACTCCGGAATTTTGGTGGCGGGCGGAGCATCCTCGACGATCTCCGCGACGCCTTCGCATCTCACCACGTCGTTCCCGCTCGCGCCCGAATTGAGGTTCACCGCGACGCGCGAATTCTTCCGAATGTTCTTCAGTTTTTGCGCGTCCGTCTGCGAATACACGAGAAACGTCTCGCCGTCCCACAAAAACCACACGGGGACGGGCTGCGGCATCCCGTCAGAGCGCACGGTTGTGAGCCAGGCAACGCCCTCTTCCCAAAGACGGCGTTCCGCCCTCGCCCCGGTTTCTGTCGATGTGTCGAACATAGAAAAGCCTCCCTTTTTGTTCTTGCTGAAGCCTGTAGCCTGAAACCTTTTTTAAGCCAGCGCGCTCCACACTTCGAGCTTGTTCCCGACGTGCCGTATAACCTCATCCACGAATTCGTCGGTTCCGGAGGCCCCTCCGAGGTCCGCGGTCTTCACCCCGTCGAGGATCGTCTCGAAGGCCGATTCATAAATGGCGCGCGATACTCGGCTCGCCACTTCGTCGTCGAAGTAATTGAAGAGCGCGGCCCCGGCGAGGACCATCGCCAACGGGTTGGCGACGTTCTTCCCTTCGAGCGAAGGCGCGGTGCCGTGCGGAGCCTCGGCCATCACCGTCTCCGGGTTCTCGTCCTCGTCGAGCGAGATGAGGAGCGACTCTGCCCCGGCTATCGAGCCGAACATCTGCATGACCATGTCCGAGAGACAGTCCCCGTCGCGGTTGAGCGTCGGGATGACGAGCGGCTCGCCGTAGGTCGAGAGAAGAAGAGCGTAAGTCGCGTCTATGAGTCGCGGTTCGTAGCGAATGTCGCGGTTGTTCTCGGCGGCGCGGTCCATTTCTTCTTTCAACATTCCCTCGTATGTCGGGGAGACGGTCCATTTCGGGCCGCCGAAGACTTTCGCCCTCATCTTTCTGGCGTGGATGAAGGCGAACTCCGCCACGCCCCGGCAGACCCTCCGGGATATTTTCTCGGTGCGGTACGCTATTTCGTCGAGACCTTCGCCCTCGCGCTTTTCTTCGGCCCCATAAGCGTCGTCAACAGCCATTCGCACGACGGAGATGGGGGCGTGGACTCCGGGCAGCGGGTTTACGCCGGGGATGCGCCGCCCGGTTCGTACTATCAC
>JBOHBL010000113.1:0-7745 GCA_050698295.1 Rubrobacteraceae bacterium
GCTCCGGGGAGTGGGGAGTAGGGAAAAGACAAGAGGTCGAAACCCAAAACGCCTGTCTCTCCACTCGAATTTATAGAGAGTCCGTCGAGCGGGAAGGCGAAGTTGTCGAAGGGAAGAGCGCCGAGAACATTCCCTACTCCCTACTCCCTGTAGTTATTAGCGAAGCTCAGGTGGGCGTGGTCTCTTTTTGCAGACGGCCGATCAAAGCGCGAAGGCGCTCCACCGCCTCCGAGGCCCCGCGCTCGACTGGCTCGCTCAGGCCCATCCCGAGCCCGCACTCTTCCGGCTGGCAGCCCAGGATGTACGAGCGGGGAGGCAGGAACCCCAGGGCGCGCGCCAGGTTCAGAGCCTTCGACGGCACCGTCAGGTGCGTGTCGGCCAGGAATTTCTGTCGCTCCTCCTCGGTCAACTCCTCCGGGTCCGGGACCTCGACCTCCAGCAGGTAGACCGTGCCGGGCTTCTCGCCCCGGTCGGTGGCGTCCACGATGACGAGGGCCTCGTAGCCGTCCATCAGCTCCTGAATCAACCCGATGCCGGCGATGCCGGCCTCATACACCTCGACACCCTCCGGCGCGCCCTCCCCGGAGAACCGCCGGACGACCGCTATCCCGAAGCCGTCGTCCCGGCGCAGGTCGTTGCCCATCCCGGCCACCAGTATCCGGGGCTTCACTCCGGCTCGACCTCTTCCACGCCCACCGCGATCTTTATCTCCCCGTCCCGAACCGCGACCGGGAGTACCTGTAGAGACGCGGCACGCCGCGTCTCTACGTCGGCCTCATCCTCTCGCTTGCCGGTTCGCGCGTCGTAGCGGCAGCCGTGCCAGGGACAGATCAGGGTCGTTCCCTCCAACCTCCCCAGATGCAGCGCGAGGGCGCTCCCCGGCGGACAACCGTTCCTGTACGCATATACCTCATCCCCAACGCGCACCAGAAGCAGAGGCATATCCTCGGGACGCAGGCCCTTCATCTCGCCCGGTTCGAGGTCCTCCAACCTCCCCACCGACACCCACCGCGGGCGGCGCAACGGCCTCCGTCCGATCTGTATGGGCTTCTCCGACGCCGGTGGAGGCGGCTCCTCCGCAACAAGCTCCGAAAAGCCCGGGAACCCCTCGCGCAGAGCCTCCTCGACCACCCGCTTCAGGGTCGTGGCCGTACCCGGACAACCCTGGCACGAACCCGAGAGACGCACCAAGACCTTCCCCTCCTCCACCCCGAGCACTTCCAGCTTTCCGCCGTGGGACTCGAAGTACGGGTACACACTCTCCAGCGCGCGCTCGACCTGCGTCCTTTCGTCCGCCTCCGGGAGGTCGTACATCTCCAGAAGTGTGCGAACCACCGGGTCCCGCGACACCCGCTCGACGAGCCCGTGACCACCGAACTCCGTGACGAGTTTCAGCAACCGTCCCAGGGCCTGGCGGTGAAGGACGTCCGTCCCTTCGAGGAGGGCGAAAACCTCTTCGCGCGTCCGCTCGTCCTCTATCTCCTCCATGCGTTCCAGCCCGGCGCCCAGCCACTCCAGCAAATGCTGGAACTCGGGCGGGAGTCCAGACGAGGCCGGTTGGGCGACCTGTACCACGGGAAGCTCTTTTCTGGAAGGAGCCATTGGCTATCTTTCGACGACGTCGGGGGCGCAGTGGACGCAGGCGTCGCGCGGGACACCCCGGCAATGCGGGCAGTCGGGACCGCAGTCTCCGTGAGCTGTTTGCTGGAGGCCAGAGAACTCGTCGGCGAAGCGGCGACCGCCCTCTTTGGCGCCGAGTTCGCTGAGGCGGTACCGTCCGCCCGACTCTTCGAGATATCCCTCTTCGGACAATATCCCGAGTTGCTCCTTCAGAAGCTCCTCATCCACGCTCAGGAAGCTCGATAAAGTCCCGGCGTCGGCCTCCTCTCCGAAGCCCTCGCCCCGCATCCAGTACATCGCCTGAAGGATGTCGTCCCGGCAGCGCAGGGCGGATACCGAGTCGAAGCTCCCTCCGTTCTCGTTCATGGGTTTCGCGCCTCCTTGCGACCGTTGCCGGTCGGGTGGGTTTTTGTGTGGACTTCGGCCCGGATCCAGGCTATGGCCTCCTCCAGCCGCTCCCGCCCCGTCTCGCTCATCTCCGAGCCCCATTCCTGTTCCACCGGCTCCAATTCTATAACGTTGGTATCTGGCGGAAGGACATCGAAATGGTGCGCGATGATGAGGAGGTTCTCCAAACTAATGACCCCGGTGAGGGCCTCGGAGACGCGATCCTGCACCACCTCCGGATCGAGCCTGCCGGGCCTCCAAACATAAGTGCACAAACTCCCCGGCTCCCGTCCACGTTCCATACCCCCGGCGAGAATCGCGCGCTCGAACTTCCTGCCGGGACTCTCCTCGAACCAGTGAAGGATGGCTATCGGACCATAACCGAAGTCCTCTATCCGAACGTCCTCCGGCCAGTCCATCCCCCGCAGCCGCTCCACCAGAAACGGGCCGAAAGAAAGGTCGCTCAAGTGCTGGTAGCCGACGCCAGCGACGAGGATCATGTCGCTTCGCTCCGAGGAGTGGAGGAGTAGTGAGATAGAGGAGTGGTTTTTTCTTTCGACTCCTCCATTTCCTCCATTCCTCCACCTCCTCCATTCTCGAAACGACTCATTCGGCTCCGCAGGCGCAGGTGTTCACCTCGCGCGTGATGACGCCTTCGTCGGTGTGGACGTGCGTCGTGCACGGCATACACGGGTCGAAGGAGCGGATGGTGCGCTGGATGTCTATGCCCTGGAAATTTCCGGAGCCGCTGTTTTCCAGGATCGGGGTGTTCAGAGCGGCGATCTCGTACATGCCCGGCGTGCCCCACGGGTCGCGCGGCGAGGCGTTGATGGTCGAGGGGGTGACGATCTGGTAGTTCGTGACCACCCCGTTGTCGAGCTCGAGATGATGGCTCACGAACCCGCGCCCGGCCCCCCAGAACCCGACCCCGAGCCGCTGTCCTTTGGGGATCTCGAACTTCGTGCTGACCGCGTCCCGTCCTTCCTTCATCAGCTCCATTCCCTGCCGCCAGGTGTTGAGTCCCACGAGCGCCGTGTAGGCGACGCAGTAGGCGCGGCCCCTGTTCCTCTCGAAGGCGTTCCAGACGTCGGGGATGCGCCACTCGAGTTCCGTCTCCGGCATCGCGCCCTCGGGCAAGAGCAGCTTGAGGCTGTGGCCGGTGGGTTCGATATAGGGATTCTCGGGCAGCAGTTGGGCTGCGGCGGTGGTCCACATCCGGGCCGTGCATTCGGCGTCCATCGGCATCCGGTCCCACCGAGGAGAGGTCGCCCAGGTGTACTTCTCCCGCCAGTTCGGAGCCTGCGGACGCGGCTTTGTCTCCTTGTTCCACGGGTGGTAGGGGCTCAGAGGGGAACCGGCGGGGTCGGTCGCGAACCTTTGTTGGCCGTTCCAGCCCTCGTAGAAGGAGTGGTCTATGAACTCCTCCATGCCGAGGTTGATGTTCTGGAGCTTCGTTGCCACGAGCTCGCCGTCCACAATGACGCCCGGCGTGGCCCACCGCCGCTCGCCCCACTCGTTGCAGTTCTCGTAAGAAGCATCGTAAGCTTCGGGGTCGTCCCAGACGCCGAGGTCTATGAGGTTCGCCGGGGTGCGTCCAACGTCGCGGTTGCGGGGGTTCGCCTCATAGAAAAAGTCAACCAGGTCGTTGAAGATCGCCGCGCACTTCTTGGCGTAGTCGAAGAACTGTTGCAAACGAAGGTAGATCTCATTCATCGTCGAGATGCTCACCGTGGCGCTCACACCCCCCGGCACCATCGTCTGCGGGTGGGGGAACTTCCCGCCGATAAGGGTGTACGCCTCTTTCGCCACGCGCGTCATGTGCAGCGCTTCAAGGTACAGGCTGCCGGTGAGCGCGTTCATGTCCGTCATTATGTCGGCGATGGTGGCGTAGTCGTGGACGTTGGCGTGAGGGGCTTCCGTCCTCTGGGCCTGCGGCCACATCTCGGGGTTGGTTTTGCGGATGACGTTCTCCGAGAAGTCCGGGCCGGCGAGCATGAAGAGGTGAAGCGGCAGATCGAGGAGGTATTCGAGGACGGAGAGCATGTTCCGCAAGACGATTCCCATTGGTGGCGGCTTGACGCCTATCGCCATCTCCGTAGCCAGCGCCGAGGTCCCGGAGTGCGTCCCGCCGCACACCCCGCACGCCCGGCTGGTTATGTATATGGCGTCGCGCGGGTCGCGGCCCATCATGATGATCTCATACCCCCGGAAGAGGGTAGCCACCGAACGGCTTTCGAGCACCTTCCGCTCCTCAAGGTCCACGACGGAGTGAAACGCGAGCGCACCGGCCACGCGCGTCACGGGGTCGAAGTTTTTCTGTTCGATGTGACCGTTGCGTTCGAGGAGGTCTTCGATCTGGTCCCGGGTGAGGGTGCTTACCGCTCCCCCGTTCAGTTCCGGGCTGCGCTCCGTGCTGTACGGGTCGGGGACATCTTCTCTCAGGTAGGCCCGGCCCTGATCGTCGAACTCCACCGGCAAATTCTTGAAGCACATTCCTATCCCCTCTCCAATACTCGCTCGACACCTTCGAGATGCTTGTCGGTCTCTCCGAGATCGCCGCGAAGCGCCCCGAGCGCCCCGTTGATGGTCGAGAGATGCTCCGGCAAGGGCCGCGCGTGTCCCTGCACGGCCTGCAAACCTTCGGCGAGCTTCACGAGATGCCGGTCGGCCTTCAGCAGGTAGTACGCTATCCCGACCAGATACACGACGAGGACGACGACCACGATGGCGGCGGCGATGAGCGTCAAAACGGTCAGCATCACGCCCCCTTTCCGGCCCGCTCGGCGAGCACTTCCTCGATGGTCCCGGTGTGCTCCTTTATGTTCCCGGACGTGCCGAGGATCTCCGTCGCCGTCGAGATGGTCCCTTCGAGCGCCTCTATGTTCGCCGTGTTCCCGGCGATGCCAAGCCCCGCTTCGAGCGACGTGGCCGCATAACGCTCGATCTGTCGCGCCGCCATGAGCGCGCGACGCAGCAAATACACCGCCAGCGGCAGCACGACCACCACCGAAACGATGAGCGTCGCCCACCACAACACATAAACGATGACCGGAACTTCCACTATCTCTCCCCCTCTCCCTGCCGGGTCGCAGCCTCGATGGTTCCCACGAGGTGGCCGTCTATGCTCTTCAGCCCCTCCGACGCCTTGCCGAGGCTCTCGTTCAGCCGCATCACCTCCGGCCCGAGATGTCCGGTCTGTTGCTCGATGGCCCGGACGCCGAAAGCTATTTTGCTCAGGTAGCTGGAGCGGCTGCTGTATCCTTTCGGCGTCCCGCCCCCGATGCTTTCGAGGGCGGCGATTATTTTGATGAGGTAGAAGACCAGTGCCCCGAAGAGAAGCAGCGCCGCGAGTACCGTGAGCACCATCAAAAGAACGGTCATCTCGTCTCTCCTTGCCCTCGACCGAGGGCGCATTGCGGTCACATCGGACAGTCGTCGGCGTGCTCCTCGATGTGGGCCGTCGCTCCGTCTATCCCCGAAGCCTTCTCCAGAATTCCGTCCACCACCCGATTCGTTTCGTGCAGAAGGGGGATGTGAACGGTATTGTTCGCTATTCTCTGTCCCACCGTCCATATCTCCGAGACGCCCGCCTCTATCTGCCGGGCGGTACGAACGATGAGCGTGAGAAGGATGGCGACGACCACGATGACCACCACCCCGATCACGAGCGAGACCCCCCAAACCGTATAAACCGCCCCCGGACTGAGTTGCGCGAGCGTCATGCCCCACCTCCCCCGGAGACCCTTTCTCCGTGCAATGCCCCGGCTATGTTCGCCCCGCGTTCCTCGATGCTCTCGGCGGTCGCCAGAATGTCAGCGGCGACCTCGTTCGTCTCGTCGAGCGCCCAGATGATCTCGGTGTCTCTGGCGATGCTCTCGGCGGCTTCGAGCGCCTGTCCGGCGTGCGTGAGGATGCGCCTCGCAACGACGATGATCGCGATGAGCAACGCCGCGGCGAGAAGCACCACGACCGCCCCGATGACGAGTCCGATGATCCACGTCGAGTAAAGTTGCGCGTCGGTCACGACCGCTCCCTCCCCTCTGTCTCGCTGACGTCGTGGGGAACCCGCATGTTCCGGGCTCTCGGCGGCATGTCCGTGGCCCACCTGTCCGAGTCGTCCCTTCCGGGCTTCTTTTTATCGCCGGAGAACTGGAGCTTCTCGTAGAAGAAGTGCATCGTCTTATCAAGGAGGCTCGGCTTCTCGACCTCGCCCCACCCCGAAGGCACGTCTCCGCCGTAGAGTTCGTCCCAGCGGACCTCCCGATTGCGGTCGTGGTTGCTCAAAGCCCGCAGACGCCGGATGCCGAAACCGAGCGTCCGGGAGGCGTTGCTGGAAACCGCCGAGCCGGGCGGAGCCGTGTAGAACGGCGCGAACTTGTCCGGGAAGCCGGGCATGGTGCAGCCGATGCACGGACCGCCCGCCGCCATGCAGCCTCCCATGTGCGACTGCGCCCCGCGGCTGACGATGTTGCAGTTGACCACCGGCCCCCAGCAACCGACCTCGACGAGGCACTCCTTGTCGCCGTAGTCCTCGGCGAAGATACCCTCCTCGTAGTAGCCGGCGCGGGTGCATCCCCGGTGGACGGTCTCGGCGAAGAGCCAGGCCGGGCGGCCGAGTTCGTCGAACTCCGGCAGCGGCCCGATGCCCTGCAAAAACATCAAAATGGCGGCCACCGTCTCCGTGAAGTTGTCGCCTATGGGAGCGCAGCCGGGGATGTTTATGACCGGTAATCCCAGGGCGCTCCGGTAGTCCTTGCCGAGGAAGTCCATCAGGCTCATCGCCCCGGTTGGATTCCCCGCCGCCGACGGGATTCCGCCCCAGGTGGCGCAGGTGCCGATCGCGATGACCGCCGCCGCCCCCGGCGCCATCTGCGCCATCCGGTCGGCGGTGGAGAAGGGTTTGCCGTCCTTGTACCGCTCCTCGTCGTCTCCCTCGATGGCCTGCATGCCCATCGCGGAGAAGTAGCCGTCGGTCTCGGCGGCGATGCGCTCGTCGGCGATGGATCCTTCATAGATGCACACATACGGGGCATCAAGCTCGCCCCTCGCCGCCAACTCGAAGGCGTGGATAAATTCGTCTCCCACCTCCACCGAAAGCACGGGGTGATGAAGTATGACCTTCGGGAGTCCGGGGATGGTCCCGGCCAGCAGGTCCTCCACCTTCGGGTTCGTCGCGCCGGTCGCGGAGATGGAACACCCGTCGCAGCTCATCCCCGCCATCCAGAAGGCATGGACGACCTTCACCGGCCCTTCCGGCGCCCTGTTTCTTTGGGCCTCCGGCTCGACGGCGCGTTCCGGCGGAGACTCGACCCCGATCGCCGATTGCTGGATCGTCATTGCATCTCTCCTCTTCCGTTTTTGCTCACCCGGCCTTCGAGAAGATCGGCCACCCTCTCGATGGAGACGACCGCCGGGGCGGTCGGTTCGTAGTCCATGAGCGCCCGTCCTTCCCGATCCGCCTCCTGTATCGCCTCGTCCCACGGGACGCCGCCGCCGACCTCGATGCCGTGTTCCTCGCAGTACGAGCGGATGATCTCCTCGTCCCGCTCACTCCGCACCTTGTTGGCGACCGCCCATACGTGTTCGATGCCGAGCTCCTTCGCGAGCGGGGCGATGCGTCCGACGGTTTCGAGGGAGCGGTAGTATGGTTCGGTCACCATGAGCATCGCGTCCACGTGGCGGATGGTCGCCCGGCTCATGTGTTCGATGGAGGCTTCCATGTCCGTGAGGGTCACCGT
>JBOHBL010000114.1:0-4368 GCA_050698295.1 Rubrobacteraceae bacterium
TCCCATGACCGGCGGTCGAAGCAATCCCGGCATCGAATCACGCGCTTCCTTTCGCGGCTGGCTTTCGCCCGTATGTGAGGCGGCGCCAGAGCCATTCGGCGGGTCCGTAGGAGAAGCGTTTCAGGTAGAGCGGGCTCGCGAGGATTTGCAGGGCTATCAGGGCGACAGCGACGAGCAGGGCGACTATGACGCTCACCTCCCCGTAGATGGCGAGCCCGTAAAAGATAGCGGTCATCACGATGCTCTGCGTGAGGTAGTTGCTCAGGGCCAGCCTGCCGACGGCGGCGAACCTGCTGGAGAATCCGTTCTCAGGACGGCGTAAAACCAGGAGCGTGACCGAAGACATGTAGCCGATTGCGAGGGCGGGAGCGCCAGGCAGCCAGCATGCCAGCCCGATCAAACCCCACAACCCGGAACTCGCCGGATCGAAGATGGTCGAGACGCCGTAGATCACGTTGAGCGGCAAACCGACGGAGAGCCCGACAACCGCCGCCCGGCGCAAGCCGGTCGTGTGGGCTTCGAGGTCTCCGACCCAGCCGGCGCGGGCCACCGCTGTCCCGAGTAGCATCATCGCCAGGACGAAGGGGCCGAGGACGACCAGGCCGAGCGGCACGATGATCAACTCCCGAAGCCGCTGCCCGATCATCTCGACGTAGGAACCCGAGTTGTAAGCCTCCCGCGCCGACTCGGAGAGGTTCTCGAAGAACGGAATGCCACCGCCTCCAGTAGCCCGCGCCACGTCGTTCGGGTCGCCGAAGGTCAAAAACAGCGCGAAAGAAACGATGGAGAAGAGAAGTAGGATCATGGGCAAAGTCAGGCAGACGCCGGCCCAGATCAAAAGCGTCCTCGGACGCCGCCTCCGAAAGAATACGAGCAAAAGCCCCATAAGCGCGTACATGAGCAAAATATCTCCGCTCCAGATGAAGACGGCGTGGACGAGCCCGAAAAGTCCGAGGACACAGATGCGCTTCAACAACAGCCGTCGGGACGATTGCCCCCGCTCGTCGGCCCGCATCCCCTGAAGAGCGAAACCGAGTCCGAACAGAAACGCGAGCGTGGTTATGAACTTGCCCTCGGCGAAGACCGTGACCAGAAACTCCGCCGCCCGGTCCCAAACCGGCATGTCCGTATCCGGCGCGGACGGGAAGACGTCCGTCACGCCGCTGAAGATGAGGACGTTGACGAGCAGGATCCCCGCTATCCCCACCCCCCGCAACACGTCCAGAACCACGACTCTCTCAGCCCCGCGAACCGGAGACATCCCCTCGTTTTTCGCCATCGCGCTCAAACCGCAACTCCTCGCGCCGCTCTCTCTGTCCGCAATTTACCCCCTCGAAGAGCACTTCGCATCGGTCGGAAGTCTGATTCGAAATGATACCCTTGCGAAATCGTTTCGATTCCGTTTCGATCTCCTGCATCTCGTGGATTTTTCGACGGAACCCGAAAATCCCGCCCTCATTTGAGGTAGCATTCTCTTCCCTGGCTCTCAAGCAAGACGGAGGGAGGTGAGCATGCCGGGGGAGTTTTCGACGGCCGGAGAGGCGCGAATACCTTACGTTCCGGCGCTGGACGGGCTGCGCGCTCTGGCCGTTATCGCGGTGCTTCTCTACCACGCGGATGCCGCCTGGATGCCGGGCGGGTTTCTCGGCGTGGAGGTATTTTTCGTCATAAGCGGGTTTTTGATCTCCGCCCTGCTCCTGGCCGAATACCGCAAGAACGGGCGAATAGACCTGAAGCGGTTCTGGTTCCGTCGGGCCAGAAGGCTACTGCCCGCCGTTTTCCTCATGGTCGCAGCTGCCATCACCTTCGCCGTGGTGTTCCTGCCGGAGGAAGTGGCCGGACTCAGATCCGATGCTCTGGCGGCCTTCTCGTACGTGACGAACTGGTATTTGATCTTCGTCCAGGAATCGTATTTCGAGGCGGTCGGCAGACCGTCACTCCTCCAGCACCTGTGGTCGCTCGCCGTCGAGGAACAGTTCTATCTGATCTGGCCGGTGATCCTGGTGATCGGACTGGCTTTTCTCAGACGAGGCGGGATGCTCGCGATCACGCTCGCGGGCGTCGTTGCTTCGGTCGCCCTGATGGCCTTTCTCTACGACCCCGGCGCGGACCCCTCAAGGGTCTACTACGGCGCCGACACCCGCGCTTCGGGGCTCCTGCTCGGCGCGGCGCTCGCCTTTTTCTGCGTCCCCGGCAAGGGTTTCAGACACCCGAACCACGGAGGGAGAGTATCATCCGGAGGTAAGCTGCGCCGCAAGCTCGGGTGGGCTCGTCCGGTGGTTCTGGACGCTGCGGGGCTCTTCGCTCTCGGCGCGCTCGTCTGGTTCGCTCTGAACCTCGGGGAGTTCGATCCGTTTCTGTATCGGGGTGGTTTCGTACTCGTTTCGTTCGCGACGGCGGTCCTCATCGCCGCAGTCGTCCATCCGCACACGCATTTTGGGCTGCTCGGGGTCGGGCCGATGCGTTGGATCGGGCTTCGCTCATACGGCGTCTACCTCTGGCACTGGCCGGTCTTCATGGTCACGCGCCCCGGCCTCGACGTGACCCCGGAAGGTCCGACGCTGCTCGCCCTCCGCTTCGTCGCCACCATCGCCCTCGCCGACCTCTCCTACCGCTACGTCGAGACTCCTATCAGAAATGGGGCTCTCGGACGAGCCTGGAGGGACCTGAAGCGGGCGAGCGGCTACCGCAGGCGGAGGCTCGGCGTCCAGTGGAGCGCCGCCACCGTGTTCTGCGCCGCGTTCTGCGTCGTCATCGGGACGAACATGGTGGACGCCAAAGCCCCCGACGCGCCGGACTACCTCGGCGGGAAAAAAGAGATCGAAGCCGAAGTCTCACTCAACAGAAGCGAAGAAAAGACCCCGCCGGAAGACCAGGAAGATCGCGGAAGCGCCGCGCCGCCTCCCGTTTCCGATGGGCCGGTCACCGCCATCGGAGATTCGGTGATGCTCGGCGCTTCGGAGCAGTTGGAGAGCGGCATCGAGGACTTCACGGTCACGGACGCGACGACGGGCATGCAGGTCGGCGACGCGATAGAGATACTCCGGTCGCGCCGCGACGCCGGGGAGCTTGGCGAGACGGTCGTAGTCCACATCGGCAACAACGGCCCCGTCACCGAAGAGGACTTCGACGAAATGATGGAGGTCCTCGAAGACACGGAGCGCGTCGTCTTCATCAACGTCCGGGTGCCGCTCTCGTGGGAAACCTCGAACAACGAGGCGCTTCGGCAAGGCACGGAAAAATACAGAAAAGCCACGCTCATCGACTGGTATTCGGCGAGCGAGGCTCACCCGGAGTACTTCTGGGACGACGGCATCCACGCCCGCCCCGAAGGGGCGCGGGTCTACGCGGACCTCATAGCGGACCACCTCGGGAGATAGGAACTATCCGCGGTTTCCGGCGACCCCGCTCCACACAGACCGGCTGACAGGCTGAAATGCTGAGAAACGCGGTTTAGCTTCTCGCGAAATCGCTCTAAACGAACTTCTTGTAGACTCCGATGTTCGTGGTGTCGCGGACGCCGAGAGCGTCTTTGAGTTCGTTCAAGGTCGCGCCGCGCCGGAGGAGGTTTATGGCGAAGGTGTGGCGGAGCATCATCGGGTAGACGCGGGGCATCCCGACCTGCTCGCACCGCTTGAGGATGGCGTTTTGCAGAGACTTCGACGTGACGACCGGACGCGCCGCCCGTCCCACTATGAGTTCCGGCGTCTCGTCCTCCCGGAAGTCGAGATATTTCTTCAAGACCTCGACGGTTTCGGGCGTGAGGCGCAGCGAGCGCGGGGCGAGGTGAGATCCCGGACCACCGAGTTGTATTTGCCTCGCGTCGAGGTCGAGGTCGTTGCGAAGGACGCCGCGGATCTCGCTCACCGTCACGCCGGTGTCGAGCATCAGCCGGATCATGGCCGCGTCTCTCGCGTCGTCGCGTTTGTTGATCGGGAACGAAAGGAGCCGTTCGGCCTCCTCGTCTTCGAGAAAGTTTATTTGCTGATCGAGGGGCTGGTGCATCGGCTCGATGGGGTCGAAGTCGAAGGGAACGTCCGCGCTTCTCCTCACCCAGTCGAGAAAGCGCCGGACGGCCGCGTCCTTCCGGTAAACGGTGAAACGCTTTCGCTTCTCTTCGAGCAAGTGGTTTCGGAAGTCCATGACGTCCCCCGTTTTCACGTTCGTTATCTCCTCGACATCCCGCGAAGCGAGGAAGGCGGCGAACTCGCGCAGGTCGGCCCGGTAGAATTCGGCGGTGCGCGGGCTCGCGTCGGCGGAGTCGGCGAGTTCGGCGGAGAATTCTTCCACGAGATCCGAGACTTTCATGCAAAGTATTTTACCGAACGCGCGGCTTCGGGTATGATGCGGCGCAGCCTTCACGAGAGG
>JBOHBL010000115.1:0-1182 GCA_050698295.1 Rubrobacteraceae bacterium
CCAACAAGACGCTGATTGCCGTGCGTGCTTCCTGAGGATCGTTACAGGTAACGCTCCGAGAGCAGCGCGTAGATCGCGCTCCACATGCGCACTCCGTCCATCGCATCGGGCGCCACATCGACGTGCACCAGGCCGCGGGGGAGGAAGATCTGACTCTGCCCCGCGGGGAGCGCCGCGGCCAAGGCCATGCTCTCGACGTAGGGAATCATCGGATCGTCGAGGCCGTGGACGAGAATGAATCGAGTCTCGAGCCTAACTCCGCTTACTTTTACCTTTCAGCGCGTGTTGCGATCGTCGTTATCGAGGCTCCCGTCTTCATCGCGGTCGAGACCAATCCGAGTGCCGGAGCCCGGAGGCACACAGGTGTAGGTGGTTTCCCCTTTCGGCAGGTATGCCGTCGCGCGCAGTAGCGGATCGGGGATCTTCGGTATTCCCTTGCGTGAAAACCGGAACTTCCCCTCGCCCACATAGAGGAAACCGCCCCAGCGATTCTTCGCCACCAGATCGCATTCGTCTTCTTCGGCGCGCGCGATGAGGAGATCGATGCGCTCCCGGACCTCGTCCTCGGCGGCATTATGCCGCGTGAGGGTCACCTGCTGGCCGACGATGGGCGCCAGGTTGCTGTCGAAGGCGAGCATGAAGGCCTCCACCGCCCGGCGTTGGAGGATGCCTGGAAGGGTGAGGGGGAAGCCGCCTTCATTGCCCGGATCGGGCACGAACTCGGGCGGCGTGCGCGGGTCGAGGCTCGGGATCGATCCCGGGGCGCGGGTGGTGAAGACCGCACCGCTTAGGAACCGAAACACCGTATCGACGCTGCCGTCGTGGAGGAAGCCGAACCCGCGTATCTGGGGTCCCAGCGGGCCGTCGTTGGCGAGCGGTGCGAAGATGAGGCTCCCGATGGGCGCCACCGGATTGGGGTTGGTGGGCGATGGCGGCCCCGAGGGGGTTGGCGGTGGTGCCATGCCGAACAGCCCGACCTTCTGGTAGAGGTTGCGCAGATGCGGGACCTTGAAGAATTGAGACTCGCCCTCGAACGAGAACTGGCCGTCGGTGCCGAAGAAGCCCGGATGCTTGACCTCCGGGAATTCGCTGTTCCCCTGCGGGTCCAGCACGTGGCAACCGTTGCAGTTGAAGAAGCTGTCGGACTTGTTTCCGAAGTAGAAGTCCCGCCCCGCCTGCTGT
>JBOHBL010000116.1:0-1051 GCA_050698295.1 Rubrobacteraceae bacterium
GGAGATAGCTCGCCATCTCGCCGAGGATGTCCGCCCGCCCGAAGACGACCTCGAGGGAGTCCATCGCCTCGGCGGCCCGGTTGATGATCGCGAGGCTGCTGGAGTAGGTGAGAACCTTCAGGGAGGAGTAGCCGGAGATCAGATCCTCGAAAGAACTCCTCTCGAACCCCTCGAACCTCGCGCGCACGACCCCGAGCTTGCCGGTCTCGTCAAGCAGGGCGTCTTGAAGGAGGGGAGGCGTCCCGGACTCTCTGTTGTTTGGCATGGTCTCTCCCCAGAAGGATTGTTTACGTGATCTCGATCTTTGACGGCATCCTGTGCTTCTGAAGGACGAGGGCTTTCTCACTACCCGCCGCCAGTAAGTGTACCCGTCAGGCAACTATTCCTCCGGAGAGGTGTCCCGCGGATAGGTGAGTCCTCTCTGCCAATATAACAACCACCCGCTTATCTCAATTACCCATTGTGGTCGGTGAGACGTAGCGAGAGCCGTTCCAGAACGGGATGGTCACTGGGCCACATGCGTTAGACGCGGCACCTATCATGGCGACCAGGGATGTGGGTCCGAGTACCAAGAGATGCTTGTTCGTGTTTCTCTCGTTGGAGGCTCGCAATTCATCTGCGGTTGCTCGGGCCAATGCGCGAATCTCGCCGTGATCGAGCAGCCCAGGTCTATGTAGTGTCACGAGTCTGCAGGCGGAGACTTCTTCGGCGTAGCGGCGCGCATGATCGTCGAACGAGTTTTTGCACGAGACGGCGATGACGTCCGGGCCGTTGCGGTCGAAGATCCGATCTCGCACTCGTGGACCTTCCGCCACAGGGCCGTCGGCCGCGATCCAGGCAAACAAGGAGCCCGTGCGTTGGCGGAACTCCAAACGGAGACCGGTGGTGATCCTCCATTCATAGCCAATGAGCCAGGCGAGCGGAAGTGGAAGATCCGAGTCAACGCGCAGGAGCGGGCTTTTCGAGCGCTCCTGCAATGCTTCGCGCGCGTTTGACAGAGCGTCGATCAAGAGAGGAAGGTTGCCCGAGTCGAAGTGCCGCGACCTCCCGC
>JBOHBL010000117.1:0-3201 GCA_050698295.1 Rubrobacteraceae bacterium
CACCACGGGTTTGCCACGGGTGAGGGTGCCGGTCTTGTCGAAGGCTACGACCCTGACCTTTGCCAGGTTCTCCAGGTGGATGCCGCCCTTTATGAGGACGCCCTCACGTCCGGCGCGGCCTATCGCCGCGGCGATCGCCACGGGGGTGGACATGACCAGGGCGCAGGGAGCGGCGGCCACGAGCAAGACCACGGCCCGGTAGGCCCAGGTGTCGAAGGAGCCGCCGAGGAGCGGCGGGACGGCGAGGAGCACCAGTGCCCCCACCAAGACCGAGGGGCTGTAGCGCTCTCCGAAGCGGTCGATCCAGCGCTGCGCCCGGGACTTGACGCCCTGGGCCTCCTCGACGAGGTGGATGATCTTCTGCAGCGAGTTCGACTCGAAGCTGGTCGTCGTCCGCACCACGAGGGAGCCGGTGGTGTTTATCGTACCGGCGAAGACCTTCCCTCCCTCGCCCTTCTCCACCGGCACCGACTCGCCCGTCACCGCCGATTCATCCAGGCTGCTCGCCCCTTCCACGATCTCGCCGTCGGTCGGTATCCTCTCTCCCGGCCTCACCAGGAAGAGGTCCCCGACCCCGAGCTCCTCGGCGGGGACCGTCTCCTCACGCCCGTCCTCAAGACGGGTAGCGGTCTCCGGGGCGAGGTCCAAAAGCGAGCGGATCGCGGTGCGGGTGCGGGCGTAGGTGTACTCCTCGACCGCCTCGGCGGCGGCGAAGAGGAAGGCCAGGAAGGCGGCCTCGAACCACGCGCCGAGGATCACCGCGCCTACGGTCGCGAACGCCATCAAGGCCTCGATGCCGACCTCGCGCTCCTCGACGAACTCTTCGAAGCCTTCTTTCGCCCAGTAATACGCTCCGATCAGGATGGCGAGGACGAAGATGCTTATCGGCGCGTAGCCGGGCGCCTCCGTGAAGCGCTCGATCAGCCACCCGATCAACAGCAGCGCCCCCGCTACCAGCGCGTTGCGCATCAGCGGGAAGCGGTACCAGGAACCCTCGAAGCCTTCTACCTCGTCGTCATCGTCGTCGTGCTCTTCGACTTCCTCGGCCTCTTCGGGCTCAATCTCGCGCAGCTCTTCTCTTTCTTCCCTCTTCACGGTTTACGCTCCCTCGATCCTCTACTACTGGCCGACGGCGGGGATCGCCTCGCGCCCTTCCCGGGTCCGTCCCACGCCGTCCTCTATCAGCTTGCGGATGTGCTCGTCCACGAGGCGGTAGAAGGCGAGGCGGCCCTCCCTGCGGTAGCTCACCACGCCCCGATCACGCAGGCGCCCCAGCTGGTGGCTCGCGGCGCTCACCGAAAGCCCCGCTACCGCCGCCACGTCGCAGACGCAAAGTTCTTCGATCGAGAGAGCGTAGACGATGCGCGCCCTGGTGGGATCGGAGAGTACCCTGAAGACCTCGGCCGCGCGCCGCGTCGCCCTCTCCTCGGGCAGGGCCTCCCGCACGCGCCGCACTGCCTCCGGGTGGACCAGATCCACCTCGCAGACGCCCTCGTTCGCCACGCGCTCGAAGTTTTCCGTGGTCTCGCCATCGATCCGTTCCACAGATATTCTCCTATACTTGAACAACTATCGAAATAAGATTATATGGCGGAGTGGAGGTTGTCAACGGCCCGAGGTCGAAGTGGGCCTGAGGAGGAGGAGCGTCAGGGTTCCACTTCGAGACCGGGCTCGATGGGGCTTCGGGTACGTCGTCCGGCTCAATGTTCCGGGGAACGGAGTCCACAAAAGCCGGCGGCAACGAGGACGTACGAGATGAAGGAGGAAAGGCGTTGAGGGCTTTACGGGGTCGGCAAAGTTTATGCCGGCTGCCGAGGAGGACGCGAGAAAGATGTCGCCTTGAAACAAGGGCAGACACCGCCGAAGGCGGAGCCAGGCGACGCGCGCCGTGTCCCCGAAGGTGGCGGGGCTCCGAGACGGCGTCGAGAAGGCTTTGTGCGAATCCTCTGTTGGCACGGACTATCCCATGGGCATGTCCATGTCGTCCTTCTCTGGGGGTGGCTGCTCGCCCATCTGGCGAAGCATGTCCTGCATGGCCTTTATCTCGGCGGTCTGGGAGGCGACGATGGCGCTTGCGAGCCGCTCGACTTCCGGGCGGTCGGTACGGTCCAGTACCGCTTGGGCCATGGGAATGGCAGCCCGGTGGCGGGCCTCCTGGAGGGCCACGCGCTCCTGGGCCGCGCTGCGGGCGGCGGACCAGTCTCTATGCCGCACGGCGTCGCGTTCTTCCAGGGCGAGCTTCTCTATCCTGGAGGTCAGTGAGCCGGTGTACGCGAGCGCGGTCGCTGTGTACGGGGCGGGCTCGGAGCTCCTGTTGGTGTGCTTTGTTTCGTGCATGACTCAAAGGTAGAGGGCGAAGGGCTTCTTGAGTACCGGAATCCGAAGAACTTTGGAATTCCGGGGTGAAGTGGAGCTTCAGGCTATGCCGGGCTCGTCTTCCCTCTCCTGGTCTCGGGCCTTCTCTTCCTCGACAAGCTCCAGGGCTTCCTCGAACGAGATATTGAGGACCTCTGATAGGTCTTCGGCGTCCCGCTCGGGGTCGCTCAGGGAATGGCGGCGGTTGGACTCAGCTTGCATGGCGGCGATCTGACCCTGCCAGCCCTCTTCTCCGAGGCCGATCTGGAAGACGTTCCGACCACGCGCCACCATTTTGCGGACGGTGGAATAGTCGCCCTTATGGCCGAAGTCGGCTGGCGGTGGAACGCTGAGCTTCTCTCCGATTTCTCGGTAGGTGAGGCCGTCTACGTCCTTGAGGATGGCCGCTTTTATGTCGCGGGCGATGGATTTGACGGCGGGCACGGATCTCCGTCCCGGCACCCCATACTCGACGAAGGCCATGAGCTTGCGCAAGACCTCGATGAATTCATTTATGTGGACGCAGGTCTCGGCGATGAGGTTCGTCCTCTCTTCGAGTGGCCGGTCATCGAAGCCGGGTCGATGGTAGCGCAGCAGCATCAGTACATAGTCGAGGGTCTGGTGGTGGCGGAGCTTGTGCAGGATCGCAGGAAGATCCTCCCTGACGCTCCTCTCGCCCAGGGCTCTCGTCCAGCGCTCCCACACGGATTCACCGCGCAGAGGGACGATCTCCGGCAACGCTTCACGCAAGAGGCCCACATCCAGACGGCGACCTTCAAGCGCGGTCATGGCGGCGAAGATCGCCTCGTCGGTCCGCAGGGGCTCCTCGGAGACCAGGACCTCGCG
>JBOHBL010000118.1:0-9266 GCA_050698295.1 Rubrobacteraceae bacterium
TCTGTGTCCTCGGGACGGTCGAGGATCACGTAGCCAAGCTCCGAACCCTGAGAGACCTCGGGGTGGACCAGTTCAACATTTATCTCATGCACGACGCGATGGAGGAGACGCTTCGGGCTTATGGGGAGGAAATAATGCCGGAGGTAGGTAAGGCCGACGTGTAGAAATTACTTTCTGGCGCTATTGAAGTCATCTAACTTCGAGGCAATGTCGAGCGCCGGTCCATCTACAACCAATACTCCAGGCGGAAGTTCGTGTCCGAGATCTAGTTCGCCTCCAGCCCACGTGACGACCAAGAACATAACTTTCGCGTGCTTTGTTCGCCCGGCTCGAAAAAGTTTCTGTGCCGCTTCGGCCATTGATTCATGGGACCGCTGAACTCGTACGGGAACAGGCCGCCCTTCCACTTGTTCGACAAGGATGGCGTCGATCCCCTTGTTGCGCTGAACAGCAACGCAATCCAAACCTTCGAGCATTGCTAATGCATTTTTATCCACTTTTCGGTATGAGTGGCGGCCTGTTTCCAGCAACGCGGATATAGTCTTGGAAGGGTTTTGGATGCGTTGCCTGGTGATTTCGACCGCTTCGTCGGAAATATCTATTCCAATAGCGTTGCGCTCGAGCAGCGCCGCAGCCACCAGAGTCGTGCCGCTTCCACAGAATGGGTCGAGTACCAGGTCTCCTTTATTGGTTGCCAGCTTGATTATGCGCTCGAGAAGAAGCACTGGTTTCTGTGTTGGGTATCCTGTGCGTTCTCTGGCTTTGGGGTTCAGGTACGGGATGTCCCAGACATCACCAAGAGGAACGCCTTTCTTGGATCCACCGGAAATCACCGCGCCAGCTTCATCCCTGGCGTACACTGACTTATTGAAACCATCTCTCCGTCTTTGTTGCAGGATCTGATCCACGTTCGTTGAGGGCGAGTATTCTTCGTAAATTTCGTTAAAGGTGTATTCGTCGGATTTCGTGTAGAAGAATATCGTCTGATGAGTCGGCAGCAGTCCCTTTTGGGAGTTGGACCACCTTTTGTAGTGCCAGATTATTTCGGATCGGAATTTGTCCAGGCCAAAAGTCTTATCCATCAATGTCCTTATCAGGTGCGATGCGCGGCGGTCGCAATGGAAAAAGACCGAGCCGGTCGGAGATAGGATACGGTGAAGATGTTCAAGCCGAGCAAGTATAAATCGAGCATAGACTTCGTGAGACGGCCACAGGTCGCTGAAAGAGAATTCTCTTGACCTGTCGCGAGTTCGTAGTTTGCGCATCTTTTGGGAGAAGAAAGGCGGATCGAGGTAAACGAGGTCAACCGATTCGGATTTGATCTCCGTGAGCGCCTCCAGGCAATCTCCGTGAATCACCTCGGGCTTCATCACTTCGGAGCGTTTTCCTGCGCGATTTGCTCCAGCATGGACTTGAGGTCTATGCTCGTGCGGTCCATGATGTACTGCCATGCGCTGTCACCGTAATAATATTGTCCATCAATGCCAGCATAAAGGGTCTCCAGCGCTCTTTGAATCTTGATCGCCTGCTCCCGATTAGGGTAATAGAACATTACTCTAATCGGGACATAGCCAGCCGCGTGTATGACCTGGATCCGTGTATGCTCTTTCGTTATGTGGTCTCCGTCGGTTGTCGCGTCTCGCCACTTGATCTCAACGGCGTCAGAACCTACTAAACAATCTATCTCGAAGGTCTTCGGCCTTTGTCCTTGCGTATTGGGGATCCTTAGCGAGCCTGAATCTGGAAACTTCCACTTGAAGCAAAGTTTGGCTGCTGTTTCGAGAAAGGATCCAGCATAACGATAAAGGAAGCGGCCTTTGTTCTGATAGATGTCGATCATACGACCTTCTTCGTCAGTCACTCCAAGAACTCTGTAGATGAGAAAGTGTGACTGATCGTCTTGCTCCATGTCCTCCACGCGCTGATCTGTTCTACTTTTTAAGAGTTGAGCATACTGGTCGGCCAACTGCTTCAGTTCGTCCTTCACAATCTGCGATTGGCTGTCGCTCAATTCGATTCGACTCCGGTCAGCGGTTGCACATAAGCAATTAAGCGTTGTTTCCAAAGAACAGTCTTCTATAATCCAGAGATTCCATCCTATGCTGGAGCTTACAGTCCTCTCACTTTACACACAAGAGCATAATCTCTTCATTTTGTATTCGAATAAGAGTGAATCGTGGACCGTTTCTGTGTCCTCGGGACGGTCGAGGATCACGTAGCCAAGCTCCGAACCCTGAGAGACCTCGGGGTGGACCAGTTCAACATTTATCTCATGCACGACGCGATGGAGGAGACGCTTCGGGTTTACGGGGAGGAAATCATGCCGGAGGTAGGGTAGGGGCCACGGTGTGGAAGTTCGGCCTCTCGAAGTCTTTTTGTTCTATCTCGCGCAGCGGCGCTCCGAAACGTCCGGGAGTCTCCATCACCTTTGCGGCATTCACCCGGCTGCTCTCCACCCACAGGTCTATATCTCCCGTCGCCCTTACCTGCCCGTACGCGGATCGCGTACGCGCCTACCAGCAGGTACTTAACCTCCGCTTCGGAAAACTCGAACAGTATGTCTCTGTAATCTGGATTCAGCACTTGTCTCTTCCTTGAAGGACCACGCGTCGAGAGTTAGCTGCCACACCATCGACAGCCTCTCTGCTGGTGTCGCGTTCTCGAAGTCCTTCTCTTTTCCTTGTTCCCGGAGCTTTCGTATACGAATGTTACGCACCTCGACCATAACTCGAATGATAGCGCAATCGGATGTGGATCCGGCGTTTGTCCCTCCGTAAGGTAGCGGCGAACGCGCCCTTTGGAATATCCTTCAGGGTATGGGGATGAGATAGTGGAACCCGTGATCAGCATCGAGGGGCTGACCTACCGCTACCGGGGACGGAAGGAACCCGCGCTGGAGGGGGTGAGCCTGGAAGTCGCCGAGGGGGAGTTCGTGGTCGTGATGGGGCCTTCGGGGGCGGGGAAGAGTTCTTTGTGCATGTCTTTGAATGCTCTGATCCCTCACTTCTTCCGCGGTCGGATGGAGGGTGAGGTCCGTGTTCGGGGACGCTCGACCCGCGAAGGCAAGGTGGGGGAGTTCGCGCGCGAGGTCGGCCTCGTGTTTCAGGACTTCGAGGCGCAACTCTTCTCGACGAACGTGGCTCTGGAGGTGGCGTTCGGTCCCGAAAACTTCGCCGTCGAGCGCGAGGAGATGGCCCGGCGTGTCGAGAGAGTGCTGGGGGACGTGAGGCTCGACGGGTTCGAAGGACGGCAGCCGGCGACGCTCTCGGGCGGACAGAAGCAAAGGCTCGCCATCGCCTCCGTGCTGGCGATGGAGCCCCGCATCCTCTGCCTCGACGAGCCGACGACGGACCTCGACCCCATCGGAAAGCTGGGGATTTTCAGGATCGCCGAAGAACTGAAAAACCGCGACGACGTGACCCTCATAGTCGTCGAACACGAGTCCGAGGAGACCCTCGACGCGGATCGCATTGTCGTCCTGCGCGACGGCAGGGTCGTCGCCGACCGGCCCGCCCGCGAGGCGCTGCGGGACATCGAACTGCTGGAGGAGTCGAGGGTGATGCCGCTTCAGGTGGCCCGCTTTTTTCACGCGCGGGGCGTCGAAGGCGAGGAGCTTCCCCTGACCTCCGAGGAGGGCCTTGCGGAGTTCCGGCGGCGCGGGTGGCGGGTCGTTCCGGAGCGGTATAAAGTCCTGGTCGAGGGGGATGACGCGCGGGAAGAGGGTTATGGTGGACCTGTGATCGAGGTGGAGGGTCTGACGCATCGTTATCCGGGCGGCCTCGCGGCTCTGGAGGGAGGGGACCTCACGGTGCGCGAGGGAGAGTTTCTGGCGATCCTCGGCCAGAACGGTTCCGGAAAGACGACCCTCGTCAGGCACTTCAACGGGCTGCTGGAGCCGACGGAGGGTTCGGTGCGCGTCGGTGGGGAGGAGACGGTCGAGCAGGGCATAAGGAGGCTCGGCCGGAAAGTCGGGTACGTGTTCCAGAACCCGGACCACCAGATCTTCTCGGACACCGTCCGCGACGAGGTGGCGTTCGGGCCGAGGATACGGGAGATGGGAGAGGCGGAGGCCGGGGAGAGAGTGGCCGAGGCTCTGTCCGCCGTGGGACTCGAAGGCTACGAAGGGGAGGACCCGTTCGGGCTCACGAAGGGGGAGAGGCAGCGGGTGGCGGTGGCGTCGGTGCTCGCGGTGAGGCCGGAGGTCCTGATCCTGGACGAGCCCACCACCGGGCTCGACTACGCCGAGCAACGCTCGATGATGGACCTCGTGAGGCGCTTGAACGGGGCGGGCTCCACCATCATCGTCGTCACCCACACGATGTGGGTCGTCGCCGAGTACGCGCACCGCGTAGCGGTCATAAAGGATGGCCGGATCTCGCTCTCCGGGACCGCGCGCGAGGTGTTCGGGCACGAGGACGAGCTTCGGGACGCTTCGCTCCGTCCGCCGCACATCGTCTCGATGGGGAACGCCCTCGGACACACGGTGTTGTCGGTGGAAGAGATGCTGCGTGTCACGGAGGGAGGCTAAATTGGACCCGTATCTGTACCTGGATCGGGGCACGTTCGTTCACCGGCTCGACCCCCGAACGAAGATGTTTCTCTTGTTGGGGATGTTCGTGCTGGCTTTCCTGTTCGTGAACCCGCTTTACGGGTTCGTCGTGCTGGCGGTGGTTGTGGGCTTCGGATATCTGGCGAAGTCGCTCGTGAACCTCAAGAGGATCTGGTTCATACTCCTCATGATCGCGCTCGTCACCATCGTCTTGTGGTCCATATTCGGGAGCGGGCAGACGCCGCTGTTTCTCTTCGTGGAGTCGGAGGCTCTGCTCTACGGGATCGGGACGGCGTTGAGGGTGGACATCACGATCATCGCGGGCATGATCTTCCTCTCCACCACCCGCAACGAGGAGATAGCGACCGGACTGGTGAAGCTGGGCGCCCCTTACAATTTCGCCTTCGCGGTCTCGACGGCGCTGCGCCTGGTGCCGACCATAATCGGCACGATGACGACCATCAGCCAGGCCCAGCGCTCGCGCGGCCTCGACCTGGAGTCCGGCGGCTTTATCCAGCGCGTCCGCAAGTTCGTTCCGCTGCTCGTGCCGGTCTTCGTCTCGACCATCCGCTCGACGAACATCTTCTCGATGGCGCTGGAGTCTAAAGGCTTCGGAGCGAGCAAGGAGCGCACCTATTTCCTGAACCTCGAAATGGAGCGGAAGGACGCGCTGGCGCTGATGGCGTTCGCGGCGCTGCTGACGGCGGCCATCACGTTGCGAATAATGGGTTTCGGCGGGATAGAGGGGTTCAGCAGATGAAGAGGAAACCGCGACCGAAAGGAGCAAAATGAAAGAAGCGTTCACGATGTGGCGGCACACGAGGATGGTGGTGTTGGTGGCGCTCACGGCGGCCATCTACGCGGCGGCGCTTATCCCCTCGCAGTTCTTCGTCCTGGTGCCGGGGTTCACGAACTTCCGGCCCGGCAACGTGTTTCCGTTCGTCTTTGGCCTCCTGTTCGGGCCGGCGGGGGCGTGGGGCGCGGCGATAGGCAACCTCATCAACGACTTCTTCGGGACGCTCGGGCTCGGGAGCATCTTCGGCTTTATAGGCAACTTCTTTCTGGGGTACATCCCGTACAAGCTGTGGGGAGCGTTCTTCCGCCGGGGCGAGGACATGGAGCCGAACGTGGGCTCGCGCAAAAAGCTCGTCGTGTTCATCGCCATAACCGTGCTGGCCTCGGTGGTTTGCGCGGTCTGGATCGCCTGGGGCAACGACCTTCTGGGGTTCGTCCCATTCGCCGTGCTCGGCTCGATCATCTCGATCAACAACGCCATAGCCGGGATCGTACTGGGCCCGATACTGCTGCTTCTTCTCTATCCTCGCGTCAGGCGCTGGGGGTTGCTCTGGACCGAGATCATGCCCGCCGAAGACGTTTCCGCCGCGAGACTGCAGACGGCCGGCAACGCGCTCGTCTGGATCGGGGGCGTCGGCGGCCTCATCGCGGGTTTGCTCCTCGGCCTCGGCGGCGCGCCCGGCGGCCTGGGCGTGGGGCTCGGTCTCATTCCGTTCCTGATCCTGATAGTCGTCGGCGGCTTCATGCTCGGCGGGCGCGAGCAGGTCGAGGCCGCCGAAGAAGCCGACCGCGTACTTTAGAGAGGAGATCATCCGCCGGCCAGCGGTTCGGTCAACTCGAAGCCATCCTCCCCGACTTCGACGAGTCCTTTGTCCGAGATGTGCAGCTCGGGCAGGACCACCAGCGCGAGCAGCGAGAGCGTCATGAAGGCGTAGTTGAGCGCGCATCCCGCCTCTTCCAGAGCCTTCCCTATCGCCCGGGAACGCTCGGCGACCTCCGCGTAGGGCGAGGGAGACATCAGGCCCGCCACCGGGAGCGGGAGGATGGTGATCTCTTGCTCCCTCGCCACGGCGACGCCGCCGCGGGATTCGACGACGGCGCGGGCCGCTTTTGCCATCAGCGCTTCGGAGTTGCCCATGACCATGAGGTTGTGGCTGTCGTGGGCGACCGTGGTGGCGAGGGCCGCCGGCCCCTCGAATCCGATGCCCGCGACCAGCCCGACCGATCTCTCCCCCGTTTTGCCGTGGCGTTCTATCACGGCTATCTTGGAGATGTCCTGGGAGGGATCCAAGCTCGCCAACCCGTCCTCGACCGGCAACTCGGTCTGCTCGACCGTCGTCTCGACGTGGTTCTCGACGACCCGCATCACGCGCGCCGTCACCCGGCCGCTCTCGATCGGAGCCGCGAGGTCGAAGGTCTTTTCTTCGATGGGTTCCGCGAGCTTCACGGTGTCGAGGCTGAAGTCCGGGTAGGAGTAGGCGGGCAAATCCGCGGTCATCTCTCCGTCTTCGGCCACGACCTCTCCGGCGGCGATGGTGAGTGAGACCTCGACGTCGGCGAGGTCTCCTCCGAGCAGGAGGATGTCGGCGTAGCGTCCGGGCGTGACGCTGCCCACGTCGCCCGAGACGCCGAAGCGCTCCGCCGGGTTCAACGTCGCCATCTGGAAGGCGGTCATGGGCCGGACGCCCTGCTCGATGGCGTGTCGCGCGACGAAGTTCATGTGCCCTTCGTCCACGAGAGACTCCGGGCTGCGGTCGTCGGTGACCAGGACGACGCGGCGGGGGTCGAGGCCCATCTCGGTGACGGCCTTTACCGTGGCGGCGACGTCATGCCAGGCCGAGCCGCGACGGAGCTTGGCGTACATGCCGTGGCGCAACCTCCACACCACGTCTTCCGCGGTGGTGGACTCGTGGCAGCCGGTGATGCCGCTCGCGGCGTAGGCGGCGAGTCGCCAGTCGTCCGGCGGCCAGCAGAAGTGTCCGTCGGCGACCCTGCCCGCTTTCAGGGTCGCTTCTATCTCGCCGTGCATCTTCTCGTCGCCGAAGACGACGCCGGGGAAGTTCATCGCCTCGCCCAGGGCTATGATGTCCTCGCCCCACGAGAGGGCCTCGGCGACCTCCTCGGATCCGATGGTCGCGCCGGGGGTTTCGAGGTCCGTGGAGGTCGAAGGCACGCACGAGGCGACCTGCATGTAGGCGGCGAGCGGCGTCGCCCGGGCCTCGTCGACCATCAGCCTGAGCCCGCGCAAGCCCAGCACGTTCGTGATCTCGTGCGCGTCGAAAAAGCCGCCGGTGGTCCCGAGAGGCAGCACGGCCTTCGCGAACTCGGTGACCGTGATCTGACTGCTCTCGATGTGACAGTGGCCGTCGAGGAAACCGGGCGCTATGTATCGTCCCTCCGCTTCTATGACCCGCGTCCCCGACCCGATCATGACCTCCGGGTCCGTGCCCACGTACGCTATCCGCGAACCCTGAGCGGCGACGCTCATGCCGGGCAGTATCTCCCCGGAGGTCACGCTCACCAGAGCGCCGTTTCGGACGACGAGGGTGGCGGGAAGCTCTCCCCTCGCCGTCGCCGCCAGCTCACGGGTCATCTCGTGCAACGGTCTACGCATCGGCGCACTACTCCTCTCTCCAGAACTCCTGACTCAATCCGCGACATCGACGATGTAGCCGCGGTTGTTGGGCGGGCTGTAGAAGAAGCCCATGTAGTAGGAACCTTCCGGGGTGTTGAATATGAGGATGGCGCCCTCGTAGCCGAAGGAGCCGGTCCCGGTGTCGGTGATCTCCGCCGAGACGGCGTCGTAGTCTTTGTAGCGGGCTTTGAGGTCGCGGGCCATCAACTCGTATGCCTCCTCGCTCTTGACCGGGGTGTCGACGAGGAGCCTCGCGCCGCGCACTCCGTCCCTTCGGTTCTCCTTCTCTTCCAGGATTTCGTACGGCGGCGGATCCTCCGGAGGTTCGAAGGAACCTATCCTCGTCTCGGTGTCTTCGTCCCGAGCGGCTCCGTCGGGCGCCGCGAACGCTTCCGGCGCGCGACGGACCTCCGGGGCGTCGAGGGTGGATACCGCCTCCGCGCCGCACGACGCGAAGCAGACGAGGGAAAGAACCGTTGTCAGAAAGAGCCGCATGGAAGGAGTTTACAGCCTCGGTCGGGAGGCATGTCGTAGAATGATTCGCCGGACGTAATAAAATAAGTAAATTGGAAATACCGTATAAGAAACACGAGAGGAGAGTTCGGGATGTCTCAAGTTTATGATGTCGTGATCGTCGGTTCGGGGCCGTCGGGGTACACGGCGGCTTTGTACGCTGCGCGGGCGAGTTTGGGGACGCTGCTCTTCAAGGGGTTCGAGTCGGGGGGGCAGCTCATGCTCACCTCCGACGTCGAGAACTATCCGGGGTACCGCGACGGCGTGATGGGTCCCGACATGATGGACGACTTCGAGGCGCAGGCGGCGCGCTTCGGAGCCCAGATGCGCCCCGATGAGATAGAGCGCGTGGACTTCTCCGAACGCCCCTTCAAGCTCTGGCCCGAAGGCGAAGAAGAGCCGGTCCTCGCCCGCTCCGTCGTCATCGCCACCGGAGCGAAGGCGAAGTGGCTGGGCCTCGAAGGCGAGCAGAGGCTCATGGGGCGCGGCGTCAGCGGTTGCGCGACCTGCGACGGGTTTTTCTTCAAGGACCGCAAAGTCGCCGTCGTCGGCGGCGGAGACACCGCGATGGAAGAGGCGCTCTTCCTCACCAAGTTCGCCTCCGAGGTCGTCATCATCCACAGGCGCGACGAGTTCCGGGCGTCCAAGATCATGCTCGAGAGAGCCAAAAACAACGAGAAGACAACCTTCCTGACTAACACCGTCGTCGAGGACGTCCTCGGCGAGGACGCTGTGACGGGGGCGAGGATCAAAGACGTGAACACCGGCGAGGAG
>JBOHBL010000119.1:0-2148 GCA_050698295.1 Rubrobacteraceae bacterium
GGCTTGTAGCGTTCGACGAGTTCGGCCGAGAGGATGAGGTCCCACGGAAGCCCTGCCCGCTTCGCCATGTTCGTCAGCAGCGCGACGTTTCCGTTCGAGAGCGGCGCGATGACGCGGTTCTCTTTGAGGCGCCGGAGCCCCTCCATGGAGTCCGGCCACGGGTCGAGGCGGTGCCAGACTCTGTTGAAATGGGCTTTTTCGTCTTCGCTCAAACCCTCGATGCCGAACTCTTTCAGCAGCTCTTCGAGGGAGGCGCGATGGAGATCATCCAGGTTCGTCCAGGGGACCTCGCCGTTTCGGACGCGCTGCATCGAGGGTTGGTACCTGCCGCGCCAGGCGTCGGCGAAGGCGGGCCAGTCGATGTCGAGGTTGTTTTTCTTGCCGAGTTCTTCGCCGGCCTGGATCACACCCGACCGCCAGTCCACGACCGTCCCGAATACGTCGAAGACGAGCCCCTTTATCCCGATCACCCCATTCTCCTTCCGATACGCTTCGCGAGCGAGGCCATCTCTTCCCGCGGGATGTCCAGCACACCCTCGCTCCACCGCGTCCAGTCGCCCTGCTGCTCTTCGCGTGGGTTCTCTCTGAAGCCGCGGCGCGGCGACGCCGTGTCCGGGTGTCCCGAGTCAAACAAAGCAGCCGGGGATCGAGGAGATGCGAACCCCGGCTGCGCTGCGAGCGGTCTTAGCTGACCAGCTATCCTCTGCCGTTGCCGCGCTGGTTGGCGCCCTTTCCTTTGCCGTCGGTGCCGGGGCCGGTGTAGCGGAGGATGTCTATGCCTCGCGTGTAGTCGATGGCGTAGACGAGGTTGTCGGTGACCCAGTAGGAGGCTGAGGTGGAGCCGCCGACGGGCAGGAAGTAGCCCACGTTCCTTATCTTGCCCTTCTTGCCGACGTCGAGGAAGTGGGTGCCGTGCTCGTAGTAGCCGAGCGTCATGAGCCCGCCGTCCTTGAAGGTCGGGTGCACCTCGAACCAGTGCGCCGAGCAACCCAGGGCGTTGACCGCCGGAGCGCCGTCCGCGTAGATCCCGTTATCCACCCGGTAGGTGTCTGCCTGCTCGAACTTGAACTCCTTGGAACCCTTTTTCTTCGTCGCGTCGAAGGTCATGACCGGACCCTGGCCGTCGTCGCACTGGGGCTTGAAGTTCTTCTCGCCCTGCATGATCACGAAATTATCCTTGCCGCCGTTGGGCCACGTGCCGGAGTGGAACAGGAAGTCCTCGGGCTGCGGATGGGCGCCGGTCCCGCGTACCTTTGGATTGAGCGGCTCACGCACGTCGAGTATCTGGAAGTCGTCGGAGATCGGGGAGGTGACGAGGAAACCGTTCTTGTACTCGTTGACGTCGTGGGCGCCGTCGGAGTTGAGGCCGGTGATCTCGTGCCAGTCCTCTTCCATGAGCTTCGGATTCTCGGGGTCTCGCAGGTCCACGATCGCGCCGTCGGAGCCGTAGGCCCACTCGCAATCGAGGATGCACGTCATCGTGTGGTCGCCCGCGTTATCCAGCGTGGCGATCTCCTTGATGTCGTTCTTGTCGGAGACGTCCCAGACGTGGAGGATGTCGCCCGGAAGCTGCTCGGAGAAGAGCAATATGTCGCCGTCGGTGGCCACGTCCTCGTTCTCGAACTGGAACCCGATGGGCTCGATGTCGGTGAGTTGCGGGTCCTCCGGGTCGGAGATGTCGTAGACGGAGATGTTCTTCCAGCTCGTCAGGTACATGTAGTCGCCCTGGATGCTGGCGCCCGTGGCGGTGAGGACCTCCTCCGGCGCGCTCGGCAGAACCTCCGTGGCGGGACGACCGCCGCCCTCTTCGAAGGGCACGAAACCGATGTGTTCGACGTTCTCCGAGGTGGCGACCTCGACAGGAGGCGCCGGCTCGTAGTCGAGGGCGCGCGGCATGGCGCCCCTCGGGTTGTTGAAGGCCAGCTCGTTCGTCGAGTTCTCCACGGGCAAAGTCAGGTTGCCCGCGGCTACGCCCACGGCCCCCATCAGGACCGGAGCGAGAATCAGCAGCAGGATCGCAACTCTACGTTTCAATTTGAATCACCTTTCCCCTATCCACGATATCTCAAGGAACAAAACATATTTGCAAGCATACGTACCCGATTCTCCCCCAGGAAAACCGGATGACCATCGCGGTCTGTTCCGTGC
>JBOHBL010000120.1:0-4824 GCA_050698295.1 Rubrobacteraceae bacterium
ACGCGGCACGGCGAGGAGGTCGTCGTGGTCGTTCCGGCGGAGGAGTGGCGGCGTTTGAGTGGGGGCGGGAAGATGAGTTTCAAGGAGTTTTTAATGAGCGCGCCTGAGGGCATCGAGGATCTCGATATAAGTCGTCCGAGAGACGACTATCCGAGGGATATTGATCTTGGCTTCGAAGATTAGGGGGCTGGATCATGTACTTGCTCGACACGAACGTCGTGTCCGAGACGCGCAAAGGCTCGCGGGCCGACACCGGTGTGATGCGTTGGATCTCCTCCGTGTCCGATGACGAGTTGTATGTGAGCGTCCTTGTGATCGGGGAGGTGCGACAGGGGATCGAGAACCTCATACGGCGAGACCCGGTACAGGCGAATCATCTCGAAGCATGGCTCTCCAGCCTACGTCGCCGCTATGCCGAACGCATTCTTCCCATAGACCTCGAGATAGCCGAGGAATGGGGCCGCATGAACGCGCCGGATCCCATTTCCTCCCGAGACGGCCTCATGGCCGCCACCGCGAAGGCGCGGAACATGACCTTCGTCACCCGAAACACGGCGGACGTACAGCGAACCGGCGCGCGATTGCTCGATCCCTTCGAGGGCGGCTCCGCTTCGCCCCGCCGCGACTAATTATTCGCGACGCGGGCGACTTGCTATGATGCGAACCGTCGGGGTTCACGAAAACATGCATCGAACATTTTTGGAGGATCCGTGGAGAAAGGTCTCACAGAACACCGAGGGGGCGCCATCACCGGAACGGTGGCCGCGAGCGCGCCCGTCAAAAATCATTCGGAATTTATATGGTCCGTCGCCGACCTCCTTCGAGGCGACTACAAACGCAGCGAGTACGGGAAGGTCATTCTTCCGCTCACAGTGCTTCGCCGCCTCGACGGAGTCCTTTCTCCGACGAAGACGGAAGTCCTCGAAAGGTACGCCGAACTCCCGAAGAGGCTCGACCCCATTTTGAACCGCATCACCGGCGTGCAGTTCAACAACGTCTCCGAACTCGACCTCGCGCGGGTCCTCGACGACCCGCCGAACGTCGCCGACGGACTCCGGCAGTACGTGGCCGGTTTCTCCGAGGACGTGAGGAATATCTTCGAGAAGTTCGACCTCGACGCGCAGATTTCTCGCCTCGACTCGGCGAATTTGCTTTATCTCGTCCTCGGGAAGTTCGTGGATATGGACCTCTCGCCGGAGAGGGTCTCGAACACGGAGATGGGGTATTTGTATGAGGAACTCGTCAGGCGCTTTTCCGAACTCTCGAACGAGACCGCCGGGGAGCATTTCACCCCGCGCGAGGTCGTCGAACTCATGGTGAACCTCCTCTTCATCGAGGACGACGACCTTCTCTCGCGGCCCGGCGCGGTGAAGACGATGCTCGACCCGGCGTGCGGAACCGGCGGAATGCTCTCGGTGGGCGAGCAGTTTTTGCGAGAGCGAAACCCCGACGCTCGCCTCGAAGTTTACGGGCAGGAACTCAACGCCGAGACGTACGCCGTGTGCCGCTCGGATATGTTGCTGAAAGATCCGGAGAACGTCGCGCACATCGCCCACGGAAACTCCTTCTCCGAGGACGGGCATGGGGACGGCTTCGACTACCTCCTCGCCAACCCGCCCTTCGGCGTCGAGTGGAAGAAGGTGAAAAGCGAGGTCGAGGACGAAAACAAAAGGCTCGGGTTCGCCGGGAGGTTCGGGGCCGGCCTTCCGCGCATAAACGACGGGAGCTTCCTGTTTTTGCAGCACATGATCTCCAAAATGAAGCCCGTCGAGGAGGGAGGTTCGCGCGTCGCCATCGTTTTCAACGGGTCGCCGTTGTTCACGGGGGCGGCGGGTTCGGGGGAGTCGGAGATTCGGCGTTGGATTTTGGAGAACGACTGGCTCGAAGCCGTCGTCGCCCTCCCCGACCAGCTTTTCTACAACACCGGCATCTCCACATATTTCTGGATAGTCACGAACAGAAAAAGCGCCGAAAGGAAGGGTCTCGTCCAGCTCATAGACGCCCGAGGTTCGTGGGAGAAGATGCGAAAGTCCCTCGGCGAAAAACGCAAGCGCATAAGCGAGGAGCAAATAGCCGAAATCGTGCGTCTCCACGGTGATTTCGGCGGAACCCCCGACGAGCGCGTCAAAATACTCCCGAACGAGTCCTTCGGGGCGATGCGCATAACCGTCGAGCGCCCCTTGCGACTCCGGTGGGAGGTCACCGAAGAAACCCTCTCCGCCATCCTCTCCGACCGGAGGCTCGCCAAAATGGGCGACGAAGGACGCGCATCGCTCATCCTCAGCATCGCCACCGTCGTTTCCCGGCACAGGGATCCCGTCCCCGAATCCACCACCGACCGCGAAGCCCTCGCCCTCGAACTCGCCCCGATCTTCGCTCGCTTCGGCCTCACCCGCGCCCAGGAAAACGCCGTCCTCGACGACCTCGCCGTCCGCGACCCCGAAGCGCCCGTCATCACCGACGGAAAAGGAAATCCCCTCCCCGACCCCGAGTTGCGCGACCACGAAAACGTCCCGCTCCCGGAAGGGGCGGTCGCATACGAAGGGGATCCCGGCCCCCGCCTCGCCTCCGAGGAGTACCGGGAGGCCATCCGGGAGCATATGGAGAAAGAAGTCCTTCCGTACGTCCCGGATGCGTGGGTGGATCACGAGAAGACGAAGGTGGGGTACGAAATACCTCTCACGCGGCACTTTTACGAATACGCGCCCCCGCGTCCGCTCGAAGAAATAGACGCCGAGATAAAGAGTTTGGAGAAGGACATACAAAACCTCCTCGCCGAGGTGACTGAGTGAGGGAAGTTCGCCTCAAACGACTTTTCGAGTCTGTGAGTGGAGGTTCGTGGGGAACGGAGCCGGAAGAAGGCGAGATTACGCTTCCGTGCGTTCGCGGGACGGACTTCGACTACCGAATTTTGAGAAGCAATGCCGGGCGAGCGCCTGTTCGTGGTTTTTCGCGTCATGAGGAAGCCAAGCGATCTGTCCGAAGAGGGGATTTGATTATCGAAAAGTCCGGAGGCGGTGAACAACAACCTGTGGGACGAGCCGTGCTTCACGACTCCGATGACCTCGCCATGCCGACAAACTTCGCAGCCCGATTGTCGCCATCGGCGCATAACGAGCCTCGGTTTGTGACATACCTTTTGTCATCGCTGTATGCGAGTGGCGTAACTCGGTCCTCAATCAAACAAACAACGGGCATACAAAATCTGGATTTGCATTCGTTTTTGGATACGGTAGTTTCTCGGCCTTCTCTCGATGAACAACGCGCGATCGCCGACTTTCTCGACGGAGAGACCGCTCGCATAGACGCGCTCATCGAGAAGAAGAGGCGGCTTGTCGGTTTGATGGAAGCTCGGTTCCGGCTGACCATAGACCATGTCATAGACGATCTCTCATCCTCCGAAGCCGCTCTCGGTCGCTTCATACTCGGTATCGGGCAAGGAGCCAGTCCACAGGCGGACGCTTATCCGGCCGAGAACGATGAATGGGGAGTGCTCAAGTTGAGCGCCGTGAAGTTCGGTCGCTACGATCCGCGAGAAAACAAGGCTTTGACGAAAACCCCGGACGACCCGGTGATGACCCCGAGCGTGGGCGACCTTCTTATCACGCGCTCGAACGCGCCCGGCTATGTGGGCGACGTGGCGGCGGTCGCGGAACCCTCTCCACGACGCATGCTGCCCGATCTCATATATCGTGTCCGTCTCGATGGCGCTCGCGTTTCCGCAAAATTCGCGGCGTACGCGCTTCTCACCTCCCGGAGTCGGCACGAGATATCATCCCTCGCGAGGGGAAGCTCACAATCCATGGTGAAACTGAGAGGCGAAGACATTCGTTCGTTGCCGATTCCCGTCGTAACTCCCGCCGTTCAAGAACGGGTTGTGAAGTTCCTCGACAGTCAAAGAGAACGCACATCCGAAATCCTTGTCAAGCTCAACCGGCAGATCACACTACTTGCCGAACACCGGCAGGCGCTCATCACGGCGGCGGTCACGGGGCGGGTGGGGGTTGCGGCGTCGTGAGATTCGCGCCGGGTGTATCGGCGAGGCGGTTTCCGGGGTCAGTTCGATGTTTTTGATGTACGTGGACGAAAGCGGTGACAGCGGCATAGCGGGTTCGCCCACGCGGTATTTCGTTTTGACGGGCCTCGTCGTTCACGAACTCCGGTGGCAAACTTATCTGGAGCAGCTCATCGACTTCCGGCAGCGTATGAAACGGCGGTTCGGTTTGCGGTTGCGCGAGGAGTTGCACGCGACGAGGCTCATAACGAGACCGGGTTCGCTCGTTCGGATAAAGCGCAACGATCGCCTCACCATCATGCGGGCGATGGCGGACGAACTTGCGAGCATGAGCGATCTGAACATAATCAACGTACTCGTGGACAAGCAAGGCAAACAAGCGGACTACGACGTGTTCGAGAATGCCTGGAAAACCTTGATACAACGCTTCGAGAACACGATGTCGCTACGAAACTTCTCCGGGCCGGCGAACCCGGACGAGCGAGGGATGATCTTCCCGGATCGCACGGATGACAAGAAGCTCACCCGCTTGCTTCGCCAAATGCGCCGCTACAATCTCATCCCGAACCAGCCACGGTTCGGCAGCGGCTACCGCGATCTCGCCTTGAGGAGCATCGTCGAAGATCCCAACTTCCGGGACTCGGAGTTTTCGTACTTCATACAAGCGGCGGATATCGCCGCGTACCTTCTTTATCAGCGCATGGCCCCGAATGCGTACATGCGCAAAAAGAGCGGACAAAACTATTTCAAACGCCTCGATCCTGTACTGTGCACAGTGGCGTCCTCGACGGACCCGGATGGAATAGTGC
>JBOHBL010000121.1:0-11667 GCA_050698295.1 Rubrobacteraceae bacterium
GAGTGTATCGCCCCCAGGATGCCCACGCCCACCAAACCCGGTTTGGAGGCGCTTAAAAGCTAGCCGGATGCCTGGCGCCCAGCTTCGATTATCTTTCTCATCTCTGTCGCGGGGTTTCCCTTGTAAACGGCGGAACCGGCCACGAGGACCCGCGCTCCGGCTTCGACCATCAGGGGGGCGGTCTTTTCGGCGATGCCGCCGTCCACCTGGACGGGGAGGTCGTATAGTTCCTTTATTCTCCTCACTTTGTCCGCCATTTCGGGGATGAAATCCTGGCCGCCGAAGCCGGGGTTGACGCTCATCACGTTTATGTAGTCGAGGTGCGGGATGGCCCATTCGAGGACTTCGGGGCGGGTGGTCGGGGTGAGGGCCGCGCCGGCCTCGCAGCCTCCGGCCTGGATCATGTTCAGGGTTCGATGCAGATGCCTCACGGTCTCCGGCTGGACGGAGATGCTGACGACTCCGGCTTCGATGAAGGCCGGGATCAAGGACGCCGGGTTTTCCATCTGGAGGTGGGCGTCTATGGGAAGGTCCGTGGCCTTCGCCAGAGACTCCGCCACCATTGGCCCGACCGTCAAATTTGGGACGAAGTGGTTGTCCATCACGTCGAAGTGGACGAGTTCGGCCCCGCCGTCTCTCGCCTTTCGCACCTCGTCGGCGAGATGAGCGAAATCCGCGGACAGGATCGAAGGCGCGCCCACGATGCGGTCTCCCAAATCTCCCCAGAAAGCCAGGTCTTTACCTCCTCGAACGTCTCCGACGGCGCTCATTGTACAGAAGAGACGAGGCTTATCTGCTAGTGTGATCCGGCAATAAATTCGGGAGGACTCATGGCGAGAAGAAGAAGAGGGAGTTCCAAAAACCGCCTGATCACGGTCGCGATCATAGCCGTCGCGGTAGTCGCCGGCCTCGCCTTCGGCATGATCGACCTCGATGATTTGATGGATTTAGCGGGCCCCGCGAACAACTCGATGGGAACGAGCGAGACCGGCAACCCGGATGAAGCCTCGGAGGCGCTCGCCGCCCTCGAAGTCGCGCCATCCGGGTCGATGGCGGGCTATTCTCGGGAAGATTTCCCGCACTGGAGCGACGCCGAGGAATTCGGATGGAGCGTCCCGGACGACGCCTGCGACGCCAGAGACGCCGCCCTCATCCGCGACGGAGAAGGCGTCGAGGTCGGAGAAGACTGCGACATCGAGTCGGGCGAATGGACGGACCCCTACGCGGGAGAAACCCTCACCGACTCATCCAGCGTGGACATCGACCACATCGTTCCTCTGGCGAACGCATGGCGGTCGGGCGCGGACGAGTGGGACGAGTCGCTTCGAGAAGAGTTCGCCAACGCCCCCGAAGTCCTTCTTTCGACCGACTCCGGCGAGAACCGCTCCAAAGGCGACCGTGGACCGGAGGCGTGGAGGCCGCCGGACCAGAGATCGTGGTGCGACTACTCGATTCGCTGGATCTCCGTGAAATCCAGCTACGAACTCAGCGTCAACGAACAGGAAAGAGCCGCCCTCGAAGAGATGCTCTCAACCTGCGAGGCAAGCCAATGAGCGAAGAGAAATACACCACCATAAACTCCACCACGGGCGGCGTCATGACCGTCGAGGTCGGGACCATCACCGGCGAACTCGAAGTCCGCGCGAAGCCGACCCCGCGCGGCGTCGAAGTCACCGTCCGGTACGCCGGGGCCAGAGACTGGTACACCGTCGAAGGGAGTCCGGTTTTCGAGACGGAACGTCCCGAAGATTTCAACGACAGGATCGTTTCGCGCCTCACCACGCCGGGGAAGAAAGAAGGCTTCAACGAGGAACCCGTCTCCCTCGGCGGGATCCTCGAATAGTCTCTATTCGATCAGCTCGAAGATGCGGAACATCGGCAAATACATGGAGACTATTATCGCGCCGACGATGGCGCCGACTATGAGGATCATTACGGGTTCGATTATGGAGGTGAGCGACTTGACGGTGTTGTCCACTTCGGACTCGTAGAAGTCGGCTATTTTGGCGAGCATGCCGTCGAGGTTTCCGGTCTCTTCTCCGACAGCGATCATGCGCGTGACCATCGGCGGGAAGATGGTCTCTTCTTCGAGCGGGGCGTGTATCGGTGAACCCCGCCGAATAGCCTCGCGGCTTCGCAAGACGGCGTTTTCCACCAGCGAATTCCCTGACGAAGTGGCGGCGATTTCGAGCGCCTGGAGGATCGGGACGCCGGAGGATACGAGGGCTCCAAGCGTTCGGGCGCACCGGGCGAGCGCCACTTTCTTTACCACGCCGCCGATGCCGAAGGGGATCTTCAGGACCGTTCGGCCCCAGAACTTGCGTCCTTCTTCGGTCCGGACCCAGCGTAAAAACAAGTAAGCTCCCGCACAGATCAACGCGAGGAAGACGAGTCCTCCGAGACCCGTCAGCGCGTCGGAGACGCCGAGGGCGATTCTGGTCGGGAGGGGCAAATTTCCGCCGAGGTCGCGGTACATTCCGGCGAAGATGGGGACGATGAACACGAGCATGAAGAGGGCGGCCACCAGTGCGAAGGCGAGCACGAAGGCCGGATAGGCCATCGCGCCTCGCACTTTTCTCTTCAGTTCCTGGTCCTTTTCGAGTTGCGCGGCGATCCTGAGCAGCACTTCGTCCAGGGCGCCGCCGACTTCTCCGGCCCGAACCATCTCGACGTAGAGGCGTCCGAATACATCTTCGCCGCGCTGTAGGGCCTCGGAGAGCGAGGAGCCACCCTCGATGTCTTTCCTGACCTTCTCGATGGTCTCCTGAAGTTTTTTCGATTCGGTCTGGGCGGCGAGGATCCCGAGCGAGCGCACCAGCGGAAGCCCCGCTTCTATCATGGTGGCGAGCTGCCGGGTGAAGATGACGAGGTCCGCCCCTCTCACCGTCTTGAAGGGATCGAAGAGTTCTCTCCGAAAGGGGCTCTGCTCCCTGATTTCTATGACGAGGAGTCCTTTACCCCGCAGCGACTCGGCGACGGAATCCCTGTCTCGACCTTCTATCTGGTCTCTGAGGATCTCACCCTGCGGGTCGCGGACTTTGTAGTTGTACACGCTCATTTTTAACCTTCCGCCGCTCTGCGTTCGGACTCCGGCGCTCCACTCGAAAGACGGTGCATCTCGCCGGCGTCCGGCGCGTGTTCGCGCGCTTGTTCGCGGGAGATCAAGCCGCCTCTTATGAGGCCGGCGAGGGCTGCGTCCATGGTTTGCATCCCGAACTTTCCGCCGGTCTGAATGGCGGAGTGGATCTGGTGCGTCTTCCCCTCCCGGATGAGGTTCCGAACTCCGGCAGTCGGGACGAGCACCTCGCAGGCCGCGACCCTTCCTCCGCCGACTTTCGGCAACAACGCCTGTGTGACGACGCCCTGCAAAGTGTTCGCGAGTTGAGCCCGGATTTGACCCTGCTGATGCGGCGGGAAGACGTCGATGATCCTGTCGACCGTCTGTGGGGCGCTGCGGGTGTGGAGCGTCGAAAGAACGAGATGCCCGGTCTCGGCGGCGGTCACGGCGAGCGAGACGGTCTCCAGATCCCGCATCTCCCCGACGAGGATGACGTCGGGGTCTTGCCTGAGTACGTGCTTGAGGGCGTTGGCGAAACTGCGCGTGTCCCACCCCACCTCGCGCTGGTTGATGATGCAGCGTTTGCTCTCGTGGAGGAACTCTATCGGGTCTTCGACGCTCATGACGTGTTCGCGCCGCGTCTCGTTGATCCTGCCTATCATCGCCGCGAGCGTCGTGGATTTCCCGCTCCCGGTCGGGCCGGTCACGAGCACGAGACCGCTCGTCTTGCCGGACATCTCCACCACAGCCCGCGGCAAAAGAAGCTCCTCCAACCGGGGAACCTCCTCCGGCACCGGTCTGAACGCCGCCCCGAGACACCCGCGCTGGAAGTAAGCATTCACCCGAAAACGGCGCAGGCCGGGCAACTCGTACCCGAAGTCGAGTTCGAGGTCCTCTTCCAGACGCTTCCGCTGTTCGTCGGTGAGGATGTCCATGACCATCGAACGGGTGTCGCAGGCGGATAAAACGGACTCTCCGGCCGGAACGAGCCACCCATCTATCCGGATCATGGGCGGCGAACCCGCCGTCACGTGCAGGTCGCTCGCCCCGCCGCGAACGGTTTCTTTTAGAAGTTCCCAGAGATGGGTTTCACCGCGGATTTCCATCCCTGAACTCTACGGCTTTGTGCGACTTTTTGCAAAAGAAAGTGAGTAGTGAATAGTTGTTTTTCTACTCACCACTCACCGGGAGCGCAGCGACCTCACAACCCGGCCTCCGCCTTTGCCTGGAGGAACTCGTCGTAGTTGTCGGTGAAGAAGTGTTCGTCGCCATCGGCGGTGAGGACGTAGTAGAGATAGTTCGTCTCTTCGGGGTTGGCCGCGGCTTCTATGGAGGCGAGGCTCGGGGAGGCGATGGGTCCCGGCGGGAGTCCGGGGTTCTGGTAGGTGTTGTACGGGGAGTCTATCTCAAGGTCTTGCAGCGAGAGGTTCTTTTTCTGCTCTCCGCGGGCGTACTGGATGGTCGCGTCGATCTGGAGCGGCATGCCCTCGCGGATCCTGTTGTAGATCACCGACGCTATGAGCGCCCGCTCCTGGTCGTTGGCGGCCTCGCGCTCGATGAGCGAAGCGGCGGTGAGAAGCTCGTGCTCGGTAAGGTTGAGCCGCTCCATCGCGCCCTCGACGTCCACTTTCTCGGTTTCGAGGAGGTACTGTTCGAGCAGGCGGTTGACGACCTGCTCGGCGGTCGCGCCTCTCTCGAACTCGTAGCTCTTCGGGAATAGAAAGCCTTCGGTGTTCTTTATATCCGGGTCTTCGAGGAAGGCGTAACCGTAGTCCGTGCTGTTGGCGGCCTCCAGAAACTGCTGCTTCGAGATGTCGCTGTCTTCGGCGACGGCCTCGGCGGTCTCCTCCAGCGTCAGGCCCTCGGGGATGGTGATGGTGAACGTCGGGACGGCCTCCCCCTCGGTGAGCTTGGCGAGGATTTGATCGTTGTCTTCGTCTTGCCGGAAGGAGTATTGTCCGGGCTTTATCTCGGCGCTCTCGCCGCTGATCCGGGCCTGAAGCGTGAAGAAAAAGGAGCTTCCGATGACGCCGCTCTCCTCGAGCTTGTCGGCGACACTCGAAAGCGTGTCTCCCTGAACGACCTCGACCTGGATGGGACCCGCCTGCTCCTCGTTGCCTCCGCCGCCCAAAGAGACGATCATGTAGATCGCGCCAAGCACGATGACGATGAGCAAAATCCCCATGACGAACGGCCCGATGTTCGAGCGTTGCTTTTTGCGGCGACGCTTGCTCTTTCCGGACGAGGCGTCGAGCGCGCTCAGGCGCGCTTCCAGGTCGTCCCGGTCCCGGCGTCTTCGTCTATCGTATCGCCTCAAATTTCCCCCTCGATTCCAGATACTCCTGCAACATCCGGGCCGCCGCGAGATGGTCCAGACGTTTCGCGTTCCGCTTCGTCCCGCGCTTTTTCGCCTTTTTTCCGCGAGCGGCTTCCGCGGCCATCCGGGTCGTGAAACGCTCGTCCCACTCGACAAACCTCAACTCCGGGAACTCGTCTCTCAGGGCGTCCAGTTTATCCAAAACCCGCCGGGCTTGAAAGCCGATATCGCCCCGCAACGTTTTCGGCACCCCCACAACGACCTCGGATACGCCTTCGCTCCGGATGAATTCGCGGAGGAAACCGGAGAGTTCCGCGCTCCCGACGACTTCGACGGGACGGGATATTCCGCGCGTCCCATCCGAGAGGGCGACCCCCGTCCACACGTCCCCGACGTCGAGGGCGGCGACCCGCCCCTGCGCCTGTTTTACGCCCGCCACGACTTATCCGTCTCGCCCGGCGAGCCGCTCTCTCATGAGCCCGGGAACTCGTTCGAGGGCGTCGGAGATGGCCTCAGGCCTTCCTCCTCCGGCCTGAGCCATCGTCGGCCCACCGCCGCCGCCACCCCCCAGGATGCCGGACAACTCTTTCACTATGTCTCCGGCCTTGACCTTTTCGGCGACTTCTTTGTGAAGGTTGGCGACGAGGACGGCTTTTCCATCGAGGTCGGCGGCGAGTATGACCGCGGCGGGGCTCCCCAGCCGGTTCTTCACGTCGTCGGAGATCTGACGCAACCCCTTCACGTCCGAAGCGACGACCTCCCCAGCCGCGACTTTGACGCCGTCCACGGACTCCGCGCTCTCGACGAGCGTCCCGACTTCTTCGAGCCCTTTTTTGAGCGTCCGCTCGCGGGAAGCCTCCCGCGCGCGGCGCGCTTCGTCCTGCAGACCCGCAACCGCTCCCGGCAACTCGTCCACCTCGACCCGAAGCGTTTCGGAGAGTTCCTCGGCCTTCTCGCTCGTCCGCAGCAAATAATAGAGGGCCTCGCGACCGGTTATGACCTCGATGCGGTAGAGGTCCGCTCCGTGTTTTCTGTTCGAGACGATCTTGAACGCCCCGACCTCCGCGCTCGACCTGACGTGCGTCCCCCCGCAAAGTTCTCTCGAAAAACCGTCCACCTCGACGACGCGCACGAGATCCCCGTACTTCTCCCCGAAGAGCATCATCGCGCCGAGGTTGCGGGCCTCGTCCAGCGTTGTGGAAAAATACCGGACGGGCTGGTTCTCGGTGACCTTGAGAATGCACTGCTCCTGAACACGCCGAAGCTCGTTTTCGCCGACCCTGCCGGAATAGCGGTAATCGAAGCGGAGCCTGTCCGGGCCGACGTAGCTGCCGGCCTGAACGACTTCCTTGCCGAGGACAGCGCGAAGGGCCCAGTGCAGGATGTGAGTGGCGGTGTGGTTTGCTTCGATCTGGTGCCGCCTGACACGGTTTATGGAGGCCGTCACGTCGTCTCCGGCCTCGAAGACGCCGCCGTTGTCCAGCCTCGTCCGAAGCACCTGGTAATCACCAGCGGGGATCGAGTCGAGGACTTCGAGTTGCCCGGCGTCCGAGGAGATCCAGCCGACGTCGGAGATCTGACCTCCACCCGTCGCGTAGAACGGGTTCTCGGCAAGCACGAGATAGAGTTCGTCCTCGGCGTCCGGCACGGGCTCTGAAGCGACGATCCTGGTCTCAACCTGCTCGCGCTCGTAGCCGACGAAGCGGCTTTTTATCTCCTGATCCCGGAAGGCCGCGACCACCCGGTCGTAGCTCTGCGCCGCCGAACGCGCCCTCTCCCGCTGCTCTTCCATCGCCCGCCGGAAACCGGCCTCGTCCAGCGATATCCCCCGCTCCGACAACACGTCGCGGGTCACCTCGACCGGGAACCCGTAGGTGTCGTGCAACGTGAACGCCACCTCGCCGGGGAAGTTCCCGCCCGGCATGCGCCTGATCTCCGCCTCGAGCAATTCCATCCCGGAGTGGTAGATGTCGATGAAACGAGCAGCCTCATCACGAACAATCCTCTTTATGTCCTCCCGAGCAGCCTCAAGCTCCTCGTAAAACCCGCCCATGTGGTCCACGACCGTCTCCGCGATCCCCGACAACTGATCCGCGCTCATCGAAAGCCTGACATAAGCCTCTCGCGTAGCCCGGCGTATTATGCGTCTGAGAATGTATTCCCTGCCCTGGTTTCCGGGCCTGACTCCGTCGGCGATCAGGAAGGCCATGCCGCGCGCGTGATCCGCGAGGATGCGAAGCGAGCGGTCGGTCGTCTCCGAGTCGCCGATGCCGACTCCGGTGTATTTTTTCGCTTTGTCGAAGACGGGCATGTAAACGTCCGTGTCGTAGATGAAGAGGACGTTCTGGACGGCCTGCGTGATGCGTTCGAGGCCCATGCCGGTGTCTATGCCGGTCTTGGCGAGCGGGACGAGCGTCCCGTCCTTGCGCTGCTCGTACTGGTTGAAGACGAGGTTCCATATTTCGAGGAAGCGCGGGTCGCCCTCGTCGCCGCCGGGACCGTATTTCGGATCGATGGCGGGGTCGCCTTTGGCGTACTGTTCGCCGTAGTCGTAGTAGATCTCCGAGCATGGACCGCACGGGCCGGAGTCGCCCGGAGGCCCCCACCAGTTTTCGCTCTTCGGGAGGCCGAAAAGCTTGTGTTCGGGCACCCCGACGCTCTTCCAGAATTCCTTCGCTTCGAGGTCTTCGGGGGCGTCCTCGTCGCCTTCGAAGATGGTGATCCAGAGTTTATCTTCCGGAAGGCCGAGGTCCTTCGTCAGAAACTCCCAGGCCCACTCCACAGCCTCTTTCTTGAAATAGTCGCCGAAAGAGAAGTTGCCGAGCATCTCGAAAAAGGTGAGGTGGGACTCGTCTCCGACCTCTTCGATGTCCGGCGTGCGAAAGCACTTTTGGGTACTCACGGCGCGGGGGGTGGGCGGTTTCTCCTCGCCGGTGAAGTAGTTTATGAACTGCTGCATACCGGCGGTCGTCAGGAGGACCGTGGGGTCGTTGTGCGGTATCAGGGACGAACTCGGATAGAGTTTGTGGTCCTTCTCTCCGAAAAAGTCGAGGAATCCCTGGCGAATATCGCTGCTCGTCGTTTTATTCATGCGGTGATATTGTACTTGGACGGCGGGCGTTTTCTAGCCGGTGGCGTTGTGTCCGTTTTCGACCTCTGCGAGTTCGGTCTTGAGGTCGGCGATGGCGCGGCGCAGGAGGCGGGAGACGTGCATTTGAGAGACGCCGATGCGATCGGCGATCTCGGTCTGCGTCTTGCCCTCTTTGAAGCGGAGTTCGAGGATCGCGCGCTGCTGGTCCTTGAGGCTCTTCATGGCTTCCTGAAGGAGCATCTTGTCTTCGAGCCCCTCGATGGGGTGGTTGTCGTCGGCCTGGAGGTCGAGGATGGTGTCGCCGTTCTCCTCGGCCTGGCTGACGGGCGCGTCGAGGCTCGCGGTGTTGTAGGCGCGTCCCAAAGTCAAAGCTTCGGCGACGCTCTCCACGTCGGCGTCGAGTTTCTCGGCGATCTGCTGGATCGTCGGCGAGCGACCCGTCTTCACCGTCTCGACCCGGATGGTCTCCTTCGCCGACTGGCGGAGTTCTTGAAGGCCGCGCGGGACGCGGACCGTCCAGCCCTTGTCGCGGAAGTGGCGCTTTATCTCCCCGAGGATGTTCGGCGTGGCGTAGGTGGAGAACTCGATCTTGCGGTCCACGTCGAAGCGGTCAACGGCCTTTATGAGCCCGACGGAGGCGACCTGAGCGAGGTCCTCGACCGGCTCGCCTCGTCCGGCGAACTTGCGGGCCAGGAACTCCGCCAGGGGCAGTTGTTCCTGGATCACCTGTTCGCGGGCGTGTTCGTCGCCGTGCTTGTGGTAGCGGGCGAGCAGCCGACGGGTGCGGGCTTTGTCCGGCCTGCGGTACCTGGTAGTCATGAAATCAGCTCTACGACCGTGCGCCAGCCGGAACCGCCGTTGTCGGAGGAATCCTCGATCTGCGCGATCACGCTGTCTTCTCTCAAGGAGAAACGGAAATTCGTGGGCGAATCTTCGGAGTGATAGCTTTCGAGAAGGTCGACCGCGTCTTCGAGGTTTCCTACCCCGATGTGAGCCCTCGCCGCCATCCCGGCCAGCACCAACCCGACGCACGAGCGCATCTCCATCGCGGGCGGTACGGTGAGATATGCGTGTTCCGGCGATCCTTCAGTCACTGCCTGCTCTCCCTCCTGAAGTATCCCTGAGCCTGACAGAGTCTACTACGATGGTGAGGGCGGATGGGTTTCATCATCGGAGGATCTTGTTTGTGGCGACGTCTTTTGCGCCTCTCTCGCCGGGGGATGATTGGCGGTGTGGGCTTCGAGGTTGCGAAGGATCTCCTCCTTGCGGTTCGCCGAAGCCTCGCGGGCCGCCGACACCGCGCTCTCGATACGTCTCTGGACGTTTTCGGGGAGGTCGCGGGCCGCGCCGGGAAGCTTTTCACGGACCTTCTTGTTAGTCGCGTAGATCGTGCCCGCGACACCGAGCGCGACCCCCGCGACGACCTTGCCCCAACCGTCCAATTACTTCTCCCCCTTCGGTTTAGCGCCTTTCTCACCGCGGATAAAGGTGCTGATACCCCGCGAGAGCCCGGCGGTGGCCGAGGAGGCTTTGATCACGCCACCGCGAACGCCGCGGGTTATGACGGTCGTGGTCTGATCGAGTTCGTCGGTGATGCCCGCGACGTCGCCGACCGCCTGATCAAGCTCAGAGAGCTGGCTGTTTATGTTGTCCACGGTTATGTGCGTCTTGCCGAGCAGCGGCACTACCTGCTCGGATACGTCCTTGATGCTCTTCTCGGTGGTCGTGAATATCCTTGCCAGCCGGAAAAAAACGAACGCGAGCAGGAAAAAGGCGACCGCGACGCCTGCGTACAACAGGCCCTTCATCAACTCCACAAAAAGATCCAAACCCTGTCTACCTCCCGCCGGAGACGCCGGACGCCGAGATTATCGAACATACCTCGAAGATACTCAACCCCTGCGCGACACGGCGCCGCCCCCGACGACCCGCTGTCCATCGGCTGTGTAAAAGACCGCCGACTGCCCCGGCGCGACGCCTATGACCGGATGGGCAAAGCGAACCACCCACTCGCCCTCGACCTCCTCGATCTCGCACTCCACAGGCTCGCCGTTGTAGCGGATCTGAGCGAAAGCGGCCTCCTCCGGATCCAGGAACCAGTTCAACTCCCGAACCCCGATCTCAAAGACCTCCAACTCCTTCTTCCTCCCCACAACTACCTGATTCGTCCGCGGCCTGACCTCGGTGACGTACAACGGCGTCGGAGCCGAAACCCCGATGCCCCGCCTCTGACCCACCGTGAAGTCCACGACCCCGGAGTGAGAGCCCAGCACGTTCCCTTCCTGATCTACGACCTCCCCCGCCACGGCTTCGACTTTTTTGCGGACGAACTTCCGGTAGTCGCCGTCCGGGATAAAGCAGATGTCCTGACTCTCTGGGGTCGTGGCGACGGCGAGTTCGCGGCTCGCGGCAATGTCTCGAACCTCCGTCTTCCGGTAGTCACCGAGCGGAAACACGGTTCTGGCGAGGAGTTCCTTCGGTATCGGCCAGAGGACGTAGGTCTGATCCTTCGTCTCGTCCTCCGGTCGGGCGAGGCTCGGACCTTTGGCGACGCGGGCGTAGTGGCCGGTCGCGACCTTGTCATAGCCGATCCTGTCGGCGAGGAACGCCGCCGCGTGGAACTTGACGTGCGCGTTGCACGATACGCACGGGTTCGGAGTGTTCCCCTCTGCGTACGACCCGACGAAATCCCCCATAACGCGCCGGTCGAAGAGTTCTTTGAGGTTCAGGGTGAAATGCGGCAACCCCATCCGGTGCGCCGTGTCGCGGGCGAAAAGCACCGTGTCCGGCGAACAGCACGAACGGCTCCCCGGCTCCCCGTCGTGCAGCCGGAACGTGACCGCGACGACGTCGTATCCGGCCTCCTTGAGAAGCAGCCCCGTCACCGCCGAATCGACGCCGCCGCTCATCGCCGCGACGACGGTTTCGCGCCCACTCTCGCCGTTTCCGAGGTACCCGCCGTCGGCGAGGAGCGCTTCGGAGCCGTGGTTCCAGTGGTCCTCGAAAGCCTTGTGGAGCGCGTCGAGGACGAGGGTGAGGGCATGTTCCTTGCCTTTGGGCAGCGGCCCTCCGAGGGCTTCTTCGAGGTCGTCTTTCGAGATCGCGGCTGCCTCGATGATGGTCTTTCCTTCGGCGAGTTCGACGAGCGCGGAGCCTGCGGCGATGCAGGCCGCGCAGCCGTAGACTTTGTAACACGCCTCT
>JBOHBL010000122.1:0-1982 GCA_050698295.1 Rubrobacteraceae bacterium
GAAGGGGCGGGAGGCGGTCTTCCTCGCGCCCCTTCGCGCTGGCGTTTCGTATATTTGCGGAGGCGCTTTCGAGCATTGCCTGAGATCTACGAGCCGCTCACGTCGAAATAAGGCGTGGCGGTATAAAGGACATAGGCGGATATCGCGATGAGGGCGACGCCGATCACATAAGGGGCCACTCCGCCGAGGCGCGCGAGACGCCCGAAAAGCCTGTCCGCCCGCTCCGAGAACGCCAGGGGAAAGAGCGGCAGCGAGAGGGCGAGACCGAAGACGAAGAGCGCCGAAAAACCCCAGATCGCTCCGGAGGCGGCGCCGCGCCCGAGCAGGGCGACCATGAGAGGATATGTGCAGGCGGGGAGGTTGAGGCCGAAGAGCAGCCCGAGGCCCAGCGAACGGTCCCCTCTTTCGGGAGACAGTCGCTCGAAGGAAAAGCGCCCGAACAGACCCCATTTGAAGCGGGCGTTGAGTATGACGGCGATGCCCAAAGCCAAGTACAAGAGGCCGAGCAGCAGCCAGAACCCTTTCTGCGCGGTGAAGACGAAGCCGCCCGAAAAGGCGATGCCGAGCCCGAACAGCCCGAGGACTATCGAGCGGCTGAGGGTGAACTTCGCGGTCTCCATGAGGCGTGTGGCGCGATCTTTCTCGCGCAGGTGGGAGAGGAGGATCCCGTTCGCTCCCATCGAGCACGGCTCGATAAAGCCGAGCAGACCCAGCCCGAACGCCAGCGCCAGAAAATAAGTTTCGCTCATACTTTGCCCCGCTTCCCGCCGACCCGGCGATGGTACATATAAGCGGCGAGGGCGAGGACCGCCAGCCCGCCCAAAGCCGCGTAGAGTCCCGGTCCCGGCAAAGCCCCGCCGAGATACACGAAGACGAAGGCGCCCGGGGCCGACCCGAGCGCCGTGGCGAGGAAGAACTTCCAGAAAGATATGCCCGTGAGGCCCGCAGCGTAGCTTATGGCGTCGAAGGAGACGAGGGGTATGAGCCGGAGGACGAAGACGATGATGGCGCCGTGTTCCTCCACCCGGCGGTCGAGTCCTTCGAGGCGTTCATTTCGGGTCACGTACTCCCGTCCGAAGAGGCGCGAAACCCCGAAGCACAACGCGCCGCCGATCAAAACGCCCACCCACGTGAGCACGAACCCCCAGAAAGCGCCGAAGGTGTACCCTCCCGCAGCCGCCACGGCGGGAGCCGGCAAAGGAGCCAGCACGGCCTGCAAAACGAGGAGGGACACGTACACCACGGGAGCCATGGGCCCGAACTCCTCCACCGCTTGACGGACCCGCCCCCGATCCGTCAAAAGCTCCCACCACTCCGGTCCTCCCACGACGTGCCACAGGACGAGCCCTCCGGCAACGACCGCCGTTGCGACGATCAGCCACTTGACGAGCGTGTTCACATCGCGGTGTTTCACGGCCCCGAAGCGCCTTCTTCACCGCCGCCAAACAGCCTCCCGGCGAAGGAGTTGGCGAGCTCGAGGCTCACGCTCGCGGCCATCGCGAGCATCGCCCACACCGGGGCCACGAGGCCCGAGATCGCCGCCAGAACGCCGACCCCGTTTACCGTGAGGGCGAGCGCGACGTTGGTGAAGGTGAGCCGGTAGCTGCGCCCGGCGAGGACTCGCGCCTCGACCAGCGTGGAGAGCTTCCCGCCCGTGACCACGATGTCCGCCGCGTCCACGGCGACGTCCGTGCCCGCGCCGATGGCGATCCCGAGGTCGGACTGCATGAGGGCCGGCGCGTCGTTTATGCCGTCCCCGACCATCGCGACGCGAAAGCCCTCTTCTTGCAACTCGCGCACCACCCGCGCCTTGTCCTCGGGAAGGACCTCGGCCCGGTACTCGGAGAGGCCCACTCGCTCCGCCACGGCCTTCGCGGTCCTCTCGTTGTCGCCGGTGAGCATGACCGGCGAGAGGCCCGCGCTTTTCAGGCTCTCTATGGTCTCACGGGCGTCGTCCTTTATCCGGTCGGCGAGGGCGATGA
>JBOHBL010000123.1:0-3869 GCA_050698295.1 Rubrobacteraceae bacterium
GCCGGACAGACCATCGCGGTGCTCGACACCGGGGTGGACGGGACGCATCCGTTCTTGGCCGGCAAGGTGGTCGAAGAGGCTTGTTATTCGGACGGCGAGGACTGTCCCAACGGCGAAGACACACAGACAGGGACGGGCGCGGCGGCTCCGTGCATGTATGCTCCGGGGGGCTGTGATCACGGTACGCACGTCGCCGGGATCGCCGCCGGGGAGGACGCGGGGATGGGTTTCTCCGGCGTGGCGAGGGGAGCCGACATAATGGCGATCCAAGTTTTCTCGCAAAGGACGGGGTCGGATTGCGAGGACGAGGATGGGAATGCCGATGAGGATCCATGCACGCGGACGTTCACGAGCGATCAGATGGCGGCCCTCGAGCGCGTGTACGCGGTGAGGAACGAACACGACATCGCCGCGGTGAACATGAGCCTCGGGAGCGGGGAGCACACAGAAGCCTGCGATTCGGAGTTCCCCGGACTGCGGGCGATCATGAACAACCTTTATTCCGTGGGCATAGCGACGGTGGTCGCCTCGGGCAACGACGGACACAAGAACGCCGTGGCCGCCCCGGCATGCCTTTCCACCTCGGTCGCCGTCGGCTCGACGACGGACGACGACGATGTCTCCGACTTCTCGAACTCCGGCGAGCCTCTCAGCTTCCTCGCGCCGGGTTCGAGCGTGGTCTCCGCCGTGCCGGGAGGGGGATACGACAGCAAAAGCGGAACCTCCATGGCCGCGCCCCACGTCGCGGGCGCGTACGCGATCCTCAAGGAAGTAAATCCGGCGATGAGCCTTTTGGATATCCATCGTTTCCTTTTGGCGAACGGAACCGCCGTGACGGACGAGCGAACGGGAGGTTCGATCACGAGAATGAGGATCGACTTGACCGACCGTTCCACCTTCGAGGTGAACTCGACGGATTTCCGGTCGAGATTCGGGTGGTTCCAGGAAATACAGACCCAAGAAGGAATCAGGTCAGTGTACGTGGACGATGGTTGCAACGAGAGGGAATGCACCTTGAAGGAGGCCATCGAAATCGCCAACGTCATGCCGAATTTCGGGGATCCGGACGTCATCGAGTTCGACGTCCCCGGCGAGGGGGTGAGGAACTTCGTCCTCGGCACGGATTACCTGCCGACGATCACCGACTCGGTGGTGATCGACGGATATACGCAGCCGGGGGCGAGCGCGAACACGAGTCCCCTCGACGCTGGAAGCAACGCCGACCCGCGCATCGAATTGAGCGGCTTGTACAGCGGCCTGCGAATAGCGACCAGCGACGCGACCATCCGGGGGCTCGTCATCAACCCCGCCACGACGGTGAACAGTGTCGGGTTCGGGGCGGCGATCGGCGTCCGGGGGAGCGGGAACGTCCTCGCGGGCAACTTCCTCGGCACCGACCCGGAGGGTGAAAAGAGGAACGACGACGACTTCTTCCAGTACGGAGTCCATGTCGTCACCGGCTCCGGCAACATCATCGGCGGCACGGCGGCCGAGGATCGCAACGTCATCTCGGGCAACTTCGGAGCGGACGTCCGCCTCGCCGAGGGCAACATCGCCGGGACGGAGATCCGGGGCAACTATATCGGGACGAACGCCGCCGGAACCGCCCCGGTGGATGAGAGGTTCCCCACGGGAATCTCCGCCGTCGGTGGCGCGCCAGTCGGCTTCCCGCCAATCTTCCTCACGGACACGACCATCGTCGGGAACCTGATCTCGGGCCATAGTCAGAGTGAGATCTCGCTCTCGGGCCATGGCATGAGGGGGGGCCGAGTCCACGGCAACCTCATCGGCACGAAGCGGGACGGTCAAACCGCGATGTACCCGGACAGCGACACGAGCGGCACCGCCGTCAACGTCAGCGAATCACGGGACATCGAGGTGGGCGGCTCCGAACCCGGCGAAGCGAACATCCTCGCCTTCAAAGCGACGGGCGTCGCCGTTGACGGCCCGAACAACGACCCGGACAACCGCGGCGACCGCATCGAAATTTCCGCCAACTCGATCCACTCGAACGGCGACCTCGGCATAGACCTCGGACGAAACACGGGCATAGACAGAAACGACCCCCTCGACGCCGACACCGGCCCCAACGAACAGCAGAACTACCCGGTCATCTCCTCGGCATCCATCTCCGGCGACGACGCCTCGGTTTCGGGGACCCTCCCGAGCATGCCGAATACGGCTTTCCGCATCGAGTTCTTCGCCAACGAAAACTGCGACCGCTTCGCATTCGGCGAAGGGCAATCTTTCATCGGCGCGACGGACGTGACCACCGACGCGAACGGCGACGCGAGCTTCGGCCCGCTCTCCTTCCCCGCGCCGTCCGGCCAGGAAGCCATCACCGCCACCGCCACCGACCCGAACGGAAACACCTCCGAGTTCTCCCGGTGCATAACCGCGACCATAAACTCCCCGCCCACCGCCACTGACGACTCATACGCCGTGGACGGCGGTCAAACCCTCTCCGTCCCCGACGGCCCGACCGACATCCTCGCCAACGACACCGACCCCGACGACGACCCGCTCACGGCTCTCAAAGCCACCGACCCGACCGACGGCACACTCGCCCTCGACGCGAACGGCTCCTTCACATACACCCCGGACCCCGGCTTCACCGGAGGCGACTCCTTCACATACAAAGCCACCGACGGCGCGTCCGAAAGCAACGTCGCCACGGTGGAGATTTCGGTCGGGGACGCGACCGCCCCCGCACCCACGATCACGTCCGTGTCGCCCGAGGACGGCGATGCGGACGTTCCGAGAGACGCCTCCATCATCGCCACCTTCTCGAAGGACATGGACGAGGCTTCGGTCGAGGCGGCGGGGGTCTTCGGGGTCGTCAAGGATGGCGCAGGCGCCGGGGTGGCCGCCTCGGTCGAATACGACGCGGCGACGAGGAAGGCCACGCTCGACCCGGACACCGACCTCGAAAGCGGAGCGACGTACACGGCGACCGTCACCACCGGAGCCGAGGACACGGCGGGCAACGCTTTGGCGGAAAACAAAGTATGGAGTTTCACCGTCGGGGAAGCGGACGCCACGGCTCCCGGCACGTTCATAACCTTCGGCCCACCGACGCTCACCCGGAGCGCCTCGGCCACCTTCGACTTCTCATCCACCGAGACGGGATCCACCTTCGAGTGTTCCCTCGACGGGGCGGCATTCACCGCATGCCCCCCGCCGAAGACCTTCTCCAATCTCGCGAGCCGAAGCCACATCTTCCGCGTGCGGGCCACCGATTCCTCCGGGAACACCGACCCGACTCCGGCGTCGAGGACGTGGACGGTGGACGCGGTGAAGCCGACCATCACCGCTGTCAAGCCCATTCCGAACTCGAGTACCCGCCTCCGTAATGTGGGCATCCGGGCGACGGTGAGCGATTCGCGGAGCGACCTCGCCAAAGCCGACATCCGGCTCGTCGTGGACGGGACGGCGAGGGGAGGCTTCGCATACGACCGGGCGACGGATCGGCTCTCGTTCAATGCGAGCAAACTTTCGCTCGGTCGCCACACGGTGAGGATCACCGCCACCGACGAAGCGGGCAACGTGGCGACGAGGCAATGGAGCTTCACGGTCAAGAAACGTCGTTAGGAAAGGAGGTTCGAGGCAAGGAACCGCAAAGAGCGGCGGGGTCGGCGTCCCCGATCCCTGCCAACGGAAGAAAAACACGACGGAAAGGAGAGAAAGACCATGAAAACCGCTTTACTCAAAGCAGCGTGGCTCGGGAGAGCGACGGTGTTCCTCGTCGGGCTGTCAGTGATTTTGGCGGCAATGTTCGCCGCCACCTCGATGGCCTTCGCGGCGAACGGGAAGCCGCTCATCCTCGGGAGTGACAACGCGGCGTCGGCGCTCACGACGCTCGTGAAGAG
>JBOHBL010000124.1:0-10587 GCA_050698295.1 Rubrobacteraceae bacterium
ACCTGGGGGTCCTCGAAAGCCGCCGCGAGCGCGGATGCCCAGCCCGGATCCACGACCACGTCGTCATCGGTGTACGCCAGGATGTCGCCCCGCGCCTCGGCGATTGCCCGGTTGCGCGCCCAGTCAAGCCCCGGCCTGTCCTCGCGGACGTAGCGCGCCCGAGGATATGCGTCTTTCACCAGACGCTCCGTGGCGTCGCTGGAAGGGGCGTTGTCAACCACCAGTATGTCCAGACGCGGATAGTCCAGTCGCGTCAGCGCGTCCAGGCACGGTCGCAGGTCCTCGGCGCGGTCCCGCGTGCAGACGGCGACGGTGATGGGCGGCCGTGGCCCGTCGAAGGTCGGATGCGGCGTGTCCGGCAGTTCCTCCAGGTTCAACCCGTCCGGCGGGAGGGGCGCGTGGAGCCGGTCGATCAGGTGCTGGCGCATGATCCGCCACGCGAGCCGCCGGAGGATGATCCTCCTCAAGTCCTCGGTCGTGAACCCATCGCCGGAGAGAGGCGTTTCCACGCTCCCGATCGGAACGCCGTGCAGCCGCGCTATCGCCCTCAGCCCGTCGTAGCCGGCGACGTCGCCGAAGGGGACGGGCGGAGCGCCGAGTTCGTCCTCCACCACCTTTATCCGGCGCATCACTCCCGGCGACCGCCGTTGGCCTTCCGGTCCGACGGCTCGACGAGTTCCGAGGTCCAGTCGAGCATCGGGCGGACGGCGCCGACCCATTCGCCGTGCCAGCCGTCCCGCATCTCGACCGCGTCGCGCACGTCGAAGGTCAGGATGTCGTCCTCTTGCAGGACGGTCCTGGTGTTTTTGTCCACGTACAGGGAGACGCGGTGCACGCCGTTGTTCAGGAGGTCGCCCGGCACCCGGCAGACGTGACGGTACAGGCCCGCCGGGTCTCCGCGCTCGCGTCCCGCCGGGTCGTGAGGGGGGGCGCTCGTGAACACGACGACCCCGTGTTCGTTGTAGAGGGCCACGCTCGGCGAGAGGTACGTGTCAGGTCTCAGGCTGTGGTATTCGATCTCCATCACGAAAGGCGCGCGAACCGATATCTCATCCGCCGGGGACCCGCCCTCGGGCCGGACGCATACGCGGCGCAGCCTAACGTCCCCGGTGCCGGGAGCGGTGTCGGGATCCTCCCAGACTCGCTCGGCTCCGGTGGAGAAGGAGCCCTTCAAATAGCTCGACACCACCGCGCCGGGACGCCCCACCTCCGCCACGCGACCGTCCTTCAGCCACACCACGCGGTCGCACAGGTCCTCCACGGCCATCATGTTGTGGCTCACGAACAGCACCGTCCGGCCGGTCTTCGCGACGTTGCCCATCTTGCCGAGGCACTTCCTCTGGAAGGCGGCGTCGCCCACCGCGAGCACTTCGTCCACGATCAAGATGTCCGGCTCCAGGTGGGCGGCGACCGCGAAGGCGAGTCGCGTGTACATCCCGCTCGAATAGCGTTTCACGGGCGTGTCTATAAACCGTCCGACCTCGGAGAACTCGACGATCTCGTCGAAGCGACGCTGGGTCTCGCGCCTCTTCATGCCCAGGATCGCGCCGTTGAGGTACACGTTCTCCCGCCCCGTGAGTTCGGGGTCGAAGCCGGTGCCGACCTCGAGAAGAGAGCCGAGCCGGCCCCTGATCTCAACCCGCCCGCCGGTCGGCTCGGTGATGCGCGAGAGTATCTTGAACAATGTGCTCTTGCCCGCTCCGTTCGCCCCGATGATGCCGACGACCTCCCCGTGTCTCACCTGGAAGGAGACGTCCCTCAAAGCCCACAAATCCTCGCCGGAGCGCTCGTCGCCGTCCGGGAATCCGGAAGCGTCGCGGCGTCGGAACGGCTTCGGCATCGCCTCCGATAGCAGGTCGCGCAGCGTGTCGTGGCGCAGGCGGCGTTTGCCCAGGCGGTAGAGCTTGGACACGTCCTCCACCCGGACGGCGATGCCGTCGCTCATCCCTCACACCACATCGGCGAACGTCCTCTCCATCCGGCGGAAGTAGAACAGGCCGCCGACCAGGATGCCGGCGACCGTCAGCACGGAGAGCGCGAGCGTCGGGCTTGGGGGTTGAGCGCCTTCCAGCAAAGCCCAGCGGAAACCCTCCACAACGCCGACCATCGGGTTGAGGATCTCGTAGAGCGCGCGCCAGCCTTCCGGCACGAGGTTGCTGGGATAAATAATGGGCGTGGAGAAAAACCAGAGTTGGATCAGGACGGGCACCAGGAGCCGCACGTCCCTGTAGCGGACGTTGAGAGCCGACAGCCACAGCGAGACCGCGAGCGCCGCCGCCGCGACCAGCGCCGCGAACAGGGGCAGGGTCAGGACGGCGACCGTAGGCGTGAAGCCGTAGAAAAGCGCCAGCGCGACGAGAACGACGAAGGCGATCAGGAAATCCAGCAGACCCGCCAGCACGGAGGCCACCGGGACGAGCAACCTCGGGAAGTACACCTTCGAGATCAAACCCTCATGCTTGAGCAGGCTGTCGCTCGCCTGGCCGAGAGCGCCGGAGAAGTACGTCCACACCACGAGCCCGCTGTAGGCGAAGACGGGGTACGGGATGTCGCCCGTCGGCACCCGAACCACGAGACCGAAGAAGATGGTGAACACCACCATGACGGAGAGAGGCCGGATGACGGCCCAACCCACGCCAAGCACGGTTTGCTTGTAACGCGCCTTCAACTCCGCCCAGACGAGGAAATAGAGCAACTCGCGAAACCTGAACACGTCCCCGAGCCGCACGGGAACCCATCCCCTCGAAGGCTCGATGACCGTCGTGGGAAGCTCCGTAAACGAGTGCCGCTTCGCCAAATCCCCGCCACCTCTTCCGCTCGCCTTGCCTCCGCGCTTTGCCGATTCGCGTGTAATTTATCTCAGCCGCCGATTTTACGCATCCTTCGGGGATTATTACCACGCTTTGGGCGAGAAAGCCTCCCACTTTGGCGGAGAGGATGAATCGCCCCGCAGCGGAGCTCGCCTTGAGAACTCATCGCGTCTTTCCTCCCGCCGGTCGGGTATAATGCGTGCGGCGAGAGCCGGCGCACCGCTCTTTGACAACCGAATGCCGCTGGTTGGACTGGGTAGGCCGGTTCGTAAAGCATTCGCCGCAAGAAAGAGCATCTCGGGCGCGAAAACCAAGCGGGCGAGAAACATCTCTTTTGAGACGAGTCGCCGCCGGGCAGACGGAGACTTCAAACGCTTGCGGAGAGGATGTAAGACGACTTGAGATGGGACGCGGACCTCTGAGAAACGAGAATCCTCCCGCTTTAGTGGAGAGGAGTGTCAACTACCTGTACAAGCTCCAGAGCCCGCGGAGCAGGGTCGGGATCGCGCTGGATTGGTTCCTCGACCTCTTTCTCGCCCCGACCGTCACCCGGATCCGACGCTGAAGCGTCCCGGCAAACTTGCCGGTTCGGACCTTCATGTAGCAGAATGCGGCCTTCGATCCCGAACACAGGAGCATGACATACCTTGAGCTACAACCTGAGACTCTTGATCTCCTGTCCGGACAAGCGTGGGTTGATCGCCGCCGTCTCCTCGTTCATCTCGCTGCACGATGGAAACATCCTCTCCGCCGACCAGTACGTGAGTGACGGCGGTTCGTTCTTCATGCGGCTGGAGATCGAAGGCGAAGGCTTCGGCCTCTCGCGCGCGGAGTTCGCCGGAGCGTTCGCCCCCCTCGCCCGCCGCCACGAGATGGACTGGCGACTCTCCCACACCGACGCGCCGAAACGAACTGCGATCCTCGTCTCCCGCCAGGACCACTGCCTGATCGACCTCCTCTGGCGCTGGGAAGCCGGAGAACTGGATGCCGAGATACCGCTCGTCGTCTCCAACCACCCCGACCTCGCCCCGCGCGCCGAACCTCACGGCATCCCGTTCCACCACCTCCCCGTCACCCCGGAGACGAAAGAGGAGCAGGAAGAAAAAGTCCTCGCGCTCCTCGAAGAACACGACATCGACCTCGTGGTCCTGGCGCGGTACATGCAGATACTCACGCCGCGCTTCATCGCCGCTTATCCGAACGAGATCGTCAACATCCACCATTCGTTTTTGCCTGCGTTCGTCGGGGCGGACCCCTACCGGCGGGCGCATGAGCGCGGCGTCAAAACCATCGGCGCGACGGCGCACTACGTGACGGAGGAGCTCGACGCCGGTCCGATCATCCACCAGGACGTGGCCCACGTCACCCACCGCGACACCGTGGAAGACCTCGTACGTCTCGGGCGCGAAGTCGAACGCCGCGTCCTCGCCCGCGCCGTCCGCTGGCACCTCGAAGACCGGGTGCTCGTGGACGAAGGGCGCGCCGTCGTTTTCGAGTGAGGGCGGCTTCGCCGCGCATTTCAGCCGGTCATCATTTCAGCAAGCCGGCTTTTTCGAGGACGGCGAAAATCGGAAGGAGAGAAACGCGCCACTATGCGCCGTCCCCGCATCGGTTAAGATAGTCCACCGTATGAGACGAGGGACGACCAGAAGGTTTTCGACGACGCCGGGCACGAGGGACATGCTCCCGCCCGAGGCGATGCGCCTCACCGACGTGCAATCGAAGGTCATCGAACGCTTCAGAGCCCACGGTTTCCGCGAGGTCATAACGCCCGCTCTGGAATACGCCGAGGTCATTGAAGAGCCGCGCCTGCGCGACGCCTCCTTCAAGCTCTTCGACCCGGACAACCAGATGCTCCTCCTCCGTCCCGAGATGACCACCCCCATAGCCCGCCTCGTCGCCCAGCGGATGAAGGAAGCTCCCGCGCCGCACAAGCTCTCCTACTCTCTCCCCGTCTACCGGCGCTCCGGCGTCGGGCGGGGACAGAGCGCGGAGTTCCACCAGGCCGGCGTCGAGGTCGTCGGCTCTTCGAGCCCGGGCGAGGACGCGGGCGCTGTATCCCTCCTCATCGACGTTCTGGAAAGCCTGGGTCTGCGCTCCGGAACGGACTTCTCCGTCGTTCTCGGACAGGCTTCTTTCTACCGGGGATACATCGAGGAATTCGCCCCGGAGGCTTCGAGGGAGCTCCTCTCGGCGTTGGGCGGCAAGGACCTCGTCCGGGTCGAGGAGGTTTCGAGGAGTCTGCCGGGCGAAGTCGCCAGCGCCGCGAGGACGATACCCCGGATCGTCGGTTCGGCGGAGGATGGCTCGGTCCTCGAAAGGGCGAGGAAATACGCGGTCGGCGAGGCGAAAAGAGCCCTCGATAACCTGCGAGAAATACTCGAACACCTCGATGCCGTGGGGAAGCTCGGCGCGGCGATGCTGGACTTCGGCCTGATCGGACGCCACGGCTACTACACCGGCGCGGTCTACGAAGTCTACGCCTCCGGGATGGGATTCACCGTCGCAAACGGCGGACGATACGACCATCTACTGGAAGACTTCGGAGAATCACTGCCGGCGACCGGCTTCGCCATCTCTCTCGAACGTCTCATCTCCGTCCTCCCGCGCGAGACGGAGACTTCGCTCCTGATCCTGGCGGGAAGCGACGCCTCCGCCACGAACGCGGCGGACAGGCTGCGTAAAAACGGGGTCTCGGTCCTCCACCTCGCCGAAGACCTTTCTCCCGAAAAAGCGTTCGAGTACGCGGCTTCGGTGGACGCGGGATGGGTCGGATATCCGGTGGATGGCGGGATCAAGCTGGCGAAATCCGGGGGTGGCGATTTCGAGATGGTCCCTCTGGACGAGGTCGCCGGGAGGCTCCGATGAGCGGTCTGCGGGTCGCGGTGCCGAAAGGCGCGATCTTCGACGACGCCCTCGACGCTCTCTCAGCCGCCGGACTTCCCGCCGACGCGCTCCGCGACAACGGACGCAAACTCCTCTACGAGGTCGAGGGGACTGAGTTCATCATCAGCCGCCCCTCGGACGTGCCGGTCTTCGTCGAGCATGGGGCGGCGGACGTCGGGATCGTCGGAAAGGACGTGCTGGAGGAGCAATCCCCGAACGTCATCGAGCTCGCCGACCTCGGGACGGGGGGATGCCGCATGGTCCTCGCCGCTCCAGGCTCCCAGGCCGAGGAGGTGCGACGCTCCATAGATCACGCCGAAGTGGTCCGGGTGGCGACGAAGTTCCCGAACACGGCGAGACGCTACTTCGAGTCGCTTGGTAGGCAGGTCGAGGTGATACGGCTCCACGGCGCGATAGAACTCGCCCCGCTCGTCGGCCTCGCCGAGTGCGTCGTGGACCTCACCGCCACCGGCGCGACCCTCCGCGAAAACGACCTCGCCATCCTCGACGAAATCTCGACTTCGACGGCCCGGCTCATCGCCAACCGCGGCTCGTACCGGTTGAAGCACGACGACATCTCCGCCCTGATCGACGCGACCAACGGGAGGCTTCGTGGTTGAAAGACTCGACGCGAGAAACGAAGATCCCAAATCCATCGTTGGCCGACTCCGCCGCCCCAGCGGATTTTTGTCCCCCAACGTGCGAGAAATAGCCCGAAACATCGTCGAAGACGTCCGAAAACGCGGAGACGAAGCCCTCCTCGAATACACCCAACGTTTCGACGGAGTGAGCCTCAACGAAATACGGGTGCTGAAAGAGGAGATCGAGAAAGCTCGCGACTCTCTCCCCGAAGACGTCGAGGAGGCGTTCGAGATCGCCATAAACAATGTCCGGCGCTTCTCGGCGCGGGAGATGCCGAAAGGTTTCGAGCTTCGCCGGGCCGGCAAAATTCTCGGACAGAGGGTACGTCCGGTTCGGCGAGCCGGGATCTACGCTCCTGGCGGACACGGAGCCTATCCAAGCTCCCTCGCTATGTCCGCCGTCCCGGCCCAGGTCGCGGGCGTGGACGAGATAGCCGTCTGCGCCCCGCCCGGCCGCGACGGCGAAGTGAGCCGCTGGGTTCTCGGCGTCGCCGGCCTCCTCGGCCTCGAAGAGGTGTACGCCGTCGGCGGCGCTCAAGCCATCTCCGCGATGGCCCACGGAACACAGAGCGTAACACCCGTCAACAAGGTATTCGGCCCCGGCAACGACTTCGTGACCGCCGCGAAGCTCGAAGTCTTCGGCGTAGTCGGCATAGACGCCCCGCAAGGCCCCTCCGATGTCGTCGTGATCGCCGACGCGAGCGCCTTCCCCGAACGTGTCGCCTACGACCTGATGGCCCAGGCCGAGCATCTCTCGGGAGCTTCGGCCATCCTCCTCACCCCGAACGAGGAGCTCATGGAAAGCGTCGCGCCGCTTCTTTCCGGCGAACCCGCCAAACTCATAAGCCTCGTGCGTGTGCGGGACCTCTCTCAGGCCGCCGAGATATCCAACGCCTACGCCCCAGAACACGCGCACATAATCTCCGAGGATCACGAGGCGGTACTCAACGACCTCCGCGAGGTCGGGATGGTCGCGGTCGGGGACTTCAGTCCCGTTGCGCTCTCGGATTACGCCGCCGGGCCTTCGCACGTGCTTCCGACCGGCGGGACCGCCGCTTGGGCCTCGCCGCGCAGCGTCCGCGACTTCCTCGTCCGCACCAACTACATGAGCTTCGAGCCCGACGCCCTCGAAGAGATCGGACCTCACGTCGAACGCCTCGCCCGCCTCGAAGGCTTCGATAACCACGCGAAGAGCGTGAGAGTGAGGAGAGTGGATGGAAGTTAGAGAAGTCTCTTCCGAGGAGGAAGTCCGAAAGACCTATCCTGTCATGCGCCAGCTCCGATCTCATCTCGCGGAGGACGAATACGTCTCGGCGGTCGAGCGCATGCGCGGGGAAGGCTACCGGCTCGCCGCCGCTTTCGACGACGGAACCATCCTCGGCGTCGCCGGTTTTCGGGTTCAGGAATTCCTGTATTGCGGCAAAATCCTCTACGTGGACGATCTCGTGACCGCCAAAGAAGCTCGCTCTACCGGGGTCGGCGCTGCGATGATGCGCTGGCTGGAGGATGAGGCGAAAAGGAACGGCTGCGAGCAGCTCCACCTCGACTCGGGCGTTCAGCGCAAAGAGGCGCACCGCTTCTATTTCAGGGAAGGAATGGGGATCTTCTCGTTCCACTTCGTAAAAGAGCTTCGCTAAAATGCCCGTGATCAACGCATAAAACGGAGGAAAATGGCGCGAATCGGGAGTGCGGAACGAAAAACGGGGGAAACGTACGTCAACGTCTCCCTCGACCTCGACGGAACCGGAGAGGCCGACGTCGCCACGGGCGTGGGTTTTTTCGACCATCTCCTCCACCTCCTCGCGCACCACTCAGGCATCGACCTCACGGTAAATGCGGAAGGCGATGCCTGGGTGGATGACCATCACACCGTCGAGGACACGGGATTGGTTTTAGGACGCGCCTTCGATGAAGCTCTCGGCGAGAGGACGAACATAGCGCGCTTCGCCGACGCGAGCGCGCCCCTGATCGAAGCTCTCTCCACCGTCGTTGTCGACCTCGGAGGACGCAGCCATCTCACCTGCAACCTCGGGCCCATGCCCGAGAAAATAGGCGCTTTCGACGTGGAGCTTTTCGAGGAGTTTCTCCGGGCTTTCACCCAGTACGGTCGTTTCACGCTGCACCTCAACTGCCACTACGGGACGAACGCCCATCACAAAGTCGAGTCGGGAATCAAGGCGATGGCCGTCGCTTTGAGAGAGGGGATCTCCGTTCGCGAAAAGGGCAGCGCGTCCACGAAGGGGGTTGTTGATTGAACGTGGTGGTAATCGACTACGACGCCGGCAATACTTTGTCGGTGACGCGCGCTCTGGAGAAGGTCGGAGCCAGCGTGGACCTCACGCCCGAGCCGGCTCGCGTCCTTGCCGCCGACGCGGTCGTTCTTCCTGGCGTCGGGGCTTTCGGCGACTGCATGAAGAAGCTGCGCGAGCGCGGGATGGAGGAGGCATGCCGCGAAGTCTACGCGAGCGGAAAACCGTTCCTCGGGGTGTGTGTCGGTCTTCAAGTCCTCTTCGAGGGCTCGGAGGAGACGCCGGGCGCGGACGGGCTCGGAATACTTCCGGGAAACGTCGTCCGGTTCGGGGCGGACGGACTGAGAGTGCCGCACATGGGCTGGAACCAGCTCGAAGTTGCGGGAGAGCATCCCGTTCTCGATGGGCTCGACGGCGAGGCGTTCTATTTCGTCCATTCGTACTATCCGGAGCCGGAGGAGGGGGACCTCCTCGGGACCTCGGACTACGGCGGTTCTTTCTGCGCCGCCGCCGGAAGGGAGAGCCTCGTCGCGGTGCAGTTCCATCCTGAGAAGAGCAGCGGCGCCGGGCTCAAGTTGTACGAGAACTTTCTCGGGTGGGCTCGCGGTGTCTGACTCGTTCACGGTCTTTCCCGCGATAGACATAAAAGACGGGCGGTGTGTCCGGCTCGAGCAGGGCGACTTCGAGCGTTCCAAAGAGTACGATGCGGACCCGGTGGACAGAGCGAGAGAGTGGGAAAGGCAGGGGGCGAAAGCCATCCACGTCGTGGACCTCGACGGCGCGAAAGAGGGACGACCGGTTCGGTTGGATCTGGCGCGTGAAATCTCGACCGTCGTGAACATCCGGATCCAACTAGGCGGAGGGTTGCGAACCCTCGATGACTTCCTCGCGGCAAAAGACGCGGGCGCAAGCCGCGTCGTTGCCGGCACCGCGGCGGTCTCGAGCCGTGAACTGAGACTCCGGGCCGTCGAAGAGCTCGGTTCGTCCTTCGTCGTCGCCGTTGACGCGAGAGACGGCATCGTCGCGACCCACGGCTGGCGGAGTTCGAGCGGGGTCTCCGTCCTCGAGCTTGCGCGAGAGCTCGTCTCCGACGGCGTCTCGTCGGTCCTCTTCACCGATGTCGAACGCGACGGCATGGAACGGGGCGCCGCGCTCGAAGAGACCGCCGCGCTCGGCCGCATAGTGCCCACGATAGCCAGCGGCGGCGTCCGGGGCGCGGAGGACGTGGCCGGGCTTTCAAAGCTCCCCGGCGTCACGGGCGTCGTCGTCGGCACCGCGCTCTACGAAGGGCGCGTCACGCTCGGTGAGTTGCTCGCCGTTGTTGGGAGGAATGGAGGAGTCGAGGCGTAGAGGAGTCGGAAAAGACGAATACGACTACTCCATCTTCTCTACTCCTCTGAAAATTTCTCCAAAAAATCACTCATTTGAGTGATGCGCGGCGGGCGCAAAGGAGTTTATGCTTCATTTGGAAAGAGTTTCGATGCGCGAGGCGCATCAACGACCTGGAGTACGAAAGGAGCATGAAGATGAAACGAAGACTCACTCTTTTGCTGGCGGTCGGCGCTTTAGCCCTGATGCTTGTCGGTGGAGCGGCGTTCGCGGCTGCGATCTCCGGCACCAACCGGGATGACGTAATCGTTGGAACGTCCCGGGCGGACTCCATCGACGGCCGCGGCGGAGACGACAGGATCTTCGGAAAACGGGGAAACGACAGCATAGCCGGCGGGCGGGGCAACGACAGGATCTCCGGCGGCTTAGGGGCGGATAGCCTCTTCGGCGGACCCGGCAACGACCGCATCGTGGACGGTCCCGAAAGGGATCAGGGCCAGGACTCCATCAACGGCGGACCCGGGAGAGATGTGATCATCGCCGATAACGACCCGGCCTCCCGCGATTTCATCGACTGCGGTCCCGGCAGAGACCGCGCCATAGTGGACTCCCGCGATCTCGTGAGCAACTGCGAGCGTGTGATCCGCCGCTAAAGCGGTTTCGCGGAAAGAT
>JBOHBL010000125.1:0-2172 GCA_050698295.1 Rubrobacteraceae bacterium
AGCCATCGGCCGGTGGGGGAACTATTTCAACCAGGAGCTCTTCGGGCGACCGACGGACCTTCCGTGGGCCATCCGCATCGCCCCGGACAACCGCCCCGTCGAGTTCGCCGACGCGACGGCCTTCCACCCGACGTTCCTCTACGAGTCCATATGGAATCTCCTCGGGTGCTTCGTTCTGCTGTGGATCGCAAACCGCTTCGCCGACTGGCTGCGCCCAGGCGACTTGTTCCTGATCTACGTTTCTTTCTACTCCGTCGGGCGCTTCTTCGTGGAGACGCTCCGCATCGACCCGGCGTTCCTGATCGGGGGCGACTTCCGGGGCAACCTCTTCGTGAGCAGCGTGCTCGCCATCGGCTTCGCCATGGTCCTCTTCCTCCGCCACTCCCGCTCCCAAAGCAAGACCACGGACTGAAGACACGACCATCCGGCGCCGACGTTGGGCAGCCGAACGGGCGCGTGTCGGCGACCACCATCCGCCGCCTCGAAGTCTGCCAGGCGCCGGGGGTGGCGCTCGATCCTCATTGTCCTCTCCTTCCCCGCGGGATCCACGGCCCACGCTAGAAATCGATGTTGATGCACCTGACGGTGTTCCGTGCCATCCGTTTACCTTCTATTTTTCTTGCCTTGCGCTTCGTCCTTGCGGCGAGAGCGCCATCACGGGTATGCGCCGCTCTCCGGCGCGACGCTCGTAGCCGACCCAGCCGGGATAGACTTCGAGTCCTTTGCGCCAGAGTCGTTCGCGCTCCTCGCCTTTCACCTCGCGGGCCACGACGTTCCGTATCTTGCCGCCGGCGGAAAGCGTCGCCTCAGGATGGGCGAGCAGGTTGTGGTACCAGGACGGGTGGTGGCGCTGCCCGTAGTTCGAGGCGACCACGACAATCCTTTCGCCGTCGGGAAGCCCCAAAAGCGGCAACGCGCGCCTCTTGCCGCTCTTCGCGCCCGTGGTGGTGAGCATGACCACCGGAAGCCCGCTGACGACGCTGGCGAAGGTGTGTCTGCCCTTCGTGAGCTGGAAGACGGGACGGTCTATGTGGTGCAGGGCGCGGGCAAAGAACCATGACACCGGGGCGGTGGCGGCGAAGCCGCGCATAAACCTGAAGAACGGGTTGGCTTCTTTGTATCTCATCCCACGCTCACCGCCTCGGGCGCCGGGGAAGAGGTGGCCCGCCTGCCGCGGGCGAGTGCCTGACGGAGCACGCGAAGCGCGATCTTCGGATGGAAGAGTGTTTCGGGCGGCGCGAGGAGTGCGGTCACGAAGACGAGGGCGCGGCACACTTCCTCGTCGCGCGTCGCCGCTCTTTGGACGTGGCCGACGTACCAGTTCACGAGGCCGGTCATCGGCGCTTTGTTCCCGCTCACGCCCGGATGCGCGAAATCCGCCCCGGCGGCGAGCTTCCACGGGACATCCACGACCTTCGAGACGCGCTCGTAAACACGTCGCGGGAGGTCTTCGAGGCCGTCCGAAAGGCACGCTTCGAGGGTCTCGGCTTCGAGGGCGGCGACGGACATTCCCTGTCCGTATATCGGATTGAAACTGCACAAGGCGTCGCCGGTCACGAGGTATCCGTCCGGGACTCTTTCGATGCGTTCGTACCGCCTTCTCAAATTCGCCGGGAAGTTGTATTTCACCGCTTCGCCGAGAGGCTCGGCGTTTTTGATGACGGTGTGGATCTCGTGCGCCGGTAAACTCCGGGCGAACTCGATGAAGCCCGCCTCGTCGGTGGGGGCGCGTTCTCCGAGCCATCCTCCCAGAGTGACCATCCACCGATCGCCCTCCAGCGGGAACATCGCGCCCATGCGGCGATCGCGGCCCGGCGTGGGCTGGACGATGACGAACTTCGCGCCGGGCAGGTCTTCGGGGCTGCGCCTGTACAGGCGCGTTGTGTATCCGACCCCGATCTCGATCCGCTCCTCATCGGGCCGCCCGTAGCCCATCTCCTCCAACCACGCCGGAGCGCGCGAGCCGCGCCCGCCCGCATCCACCACGAGGTCGGCGCCGAGACTTCGCTCGGACGCGCCGGGTACGCGCCGCTTTATGGTCACACCGCTCACGCGCTCGCCGATCCCATCAAAAAGGAGTCCGGCCACATCGTGTTCGGTCAAAAAGCTGACGTTCGCCAGCGTGCGCACCCGTTTGCGAACCTGTCCTTCGAGCAGGGGTCGGCTCATGAA
>JBOHBL010000126.1:0-14040 GCA_050698295.1 Rubrobacteraceae bacterium
CTCTCGGACTTCGAGGGTTCGATCTCGGACATCAACGTGGACCAGTCGAAGGTGAAGGTCCTGGTCTCGATCTTCGGTCGCGAAACTCCGGTCGAGCTTTCTTTCAACCAGGTAGCGAAACTCTAGCGAACGAAAGGCAAGTGTCATGGGCAGAGGGCGCGGAAAGCGCGTTGCGCGAAAACTGAAGTTGCAGATCACGGGCGGCCAGGCGAACCCGGCCCCCCCGGTCGGGCCGGCTTTGGGCCAGGCTCAGGTGAACATCGGGGAGTTCGTCAAGCAGTTCAACGACGCGACGAGAGACCAGATGGGACAGCTCGTTCCGGTGGAGATCACGGTCTTCGAGGACCGGACGTTCACGTTCATCACGAAGACTCCTCCAGCGTCGTTTTTGCTCAAGCAGGCCGCCGGGCTGGACAAGGGTTCTGGCGAGCCGAACCGGGAGAAGGTCGGGACGGTGAGCAGGGCGCAGGTCGAGGAGATAGCGCAGACAAAGATGCCGGACCTCAACGCCGCCGACATGGACGGCGCGGCGAAGATCGTCGAGGGTACGGCCCGGAGCATGGGGATCACGGTAAATGGGTAAGCGACTTCTGGAACAGAAACAGAGAATAGACAGGGAGAACCTCTACTCGCCCCGCGAGGCGATAGAACTCCTCAAAGGCTTCGACGGCGCGAAGTTCGACGAGAGCGTCGAGGCTCACGTGAACCTCAACGTGGATCCTCGCAAGGCCGACCAGCTCGTGCGCGGAACCATGATGCTCCCGAACGGAACGGGCAAATCACAGCGCGTCGCGGTTTTCGCCGTCGGGGAGAAGGCTCAGGAAGCCGAGGACGCCGGAGCGGACGTTGTCGGATCGGACGACCTCGCGGCCCGCATTCGGGACGAGAACTTCATGGACTTCGACGTGGCGGTGGCGACGCCGGACCAGATGGGCATCGTCGGACGGCTTGGACAGACCCTCGGTCCGCGCGGGCTCATGCCGAACCCGAAGAGCGGGACGGTCACGATGGACGTCGGCAAAGCCGTCGAGGAGATAAAGCGCGGCAAGATCGAGTACCGCGTCGACCGTTACGGCATTATCCACGGCATTATCGGCAAGAAGTCCTTCGATGTGGATAGTCTGGTCACGAACTACTTCGCGTTGCGCGAGGAGCTCGTTCGGGCGCGTCCGGCCCCGGTCAAGGGACGTTACGTCAAGAGCATCTCGCTCACGACGACGATGGGGCCGTCGATCAAGGTTGACCCCACCATCGAGAAGGAGTAATATCTCCCGGCTGTTTTAGCCGGAAAACCCGAAGACCAGAGACAACCGGCACGAGAGTTTAATGGACGAAGCCCCCCGGTCGAGGTCGTAGAAGATAAACCGGAACTGTAACCCCGGACGCCTTCTGCGGCGCTCGGGGTTTTTTGGTGGACAACGAGACCGAAGAAAGGAGGTAAGGATGAACAGAGAAGAGAAGTCGCAGATAATAGACGACATCGCGCAGAAACTTCAGAGCGGTTCGGCGGTCCTCGTGGACTATCAGGGGATGAACGTCGCCCAAAGTACAGATCTCCGGCGCCGCAGCCGCGAGTCGGGCGTGGATTTCGTGGTCGCGAAGAACACATTGACCCGGATGGCCGCCGACAAGGCCGGCGTCGCGGGACTCAACGACTACCTGGTCGGGCCGACGGCTCTGGCGTTTTCCGAGGACCCGGTCGCGAGCGCGAAGCTGATGGCGGAGTTCGCGGGTCAAGTCGAAACCTTCGTGATGAAGGCGGGCCTCCTCGATGGGGAGAAGGTCCTCGGCGAGGCGGATGTCGTGGCGTTGTCGAAGTTGCCGGGACGCGAGCAACTCATCGCGCAAGTAGTCGGCGGCATATCGTCGCCGCTCACGGGCCTGGTGACGGTTTTGAACAACACCGTCCAGGGACTCGTCGTCGCACTCGGTCAGATCGCCGAGCAGAAGCGGGAATCGTAAGTAGATAAAGCAAGGAGGAATCGAAATGGCCGTAACCAAAGAAGAGATGATGGAATCCATCGAGAGCATGACGGTTCTCGAGCTCTCTGAGCTTGTGAAAGCCCTCGAAGAGCGTTTCGGCGTCTCGGCGACCCCCGTCGCCGGCCCCGCCGCCGGAGCCGCCGCCGCCGAAGCTCCCGCCGAAGAGGAGCAGACCGAGTTCGACGTCGTTCTCACGGCTGCGGGGGCGAAGAAGATCCAGGTCATCAAAGAGGTCCGCGCCGCGACCGGGCTGGGCTTGAAGGAAGCCAAAGCTCTCGTGGACGAGGCCCCGAACCCGGTCCGCGAAGACATAGACAAGGAAGAGGCCGAAGCTCTCAAGGCGAAGCTCGAGGAGGCGGGCGCGACGATCGAGCTTAAGTAGGCTTCAGGTCTCAGGCATCAGGTAAAAATCGCCGAAGGCTTGGCCGGGGTTCGGTTTCGGGCCCCGGCATTTTCGTCGGCGCGTTCGGGTCGGAAGGTTTGCGTCGTTCGTGAAGAAAACGTTAGTGGCGGCGAACCTGAAGCCTGATGCCTGTAGCCTGAAACCTATTTGTGCTACACTCCGGGCGTCGCTTTTCGGAGCGGCGTCAAAATTATTCAATAATGGCTTCTATCGCGGGTTGACGTTTTACAGCGTAGCCTGTAAGATACTCGTTTGCGTGCTTGGCCGTTCTTCAACTATTTATTTTTCGGAGGAGAACTAATTTGGTGACCCCTGTCGTGCGCCGGAAACGGCACTCTTACGCTCGTTTGCAGCAGCCTTCGGACTTTCAGTTGCCGGACCTCGTTGAGATCCAGCTCGAGTCCTTCGGCAAGTTTCTCGATGAGGGGATCCGTCAGACTTTGACGGACATCTCCCCGATAGAGGACTACACGGGCTCTTACGCGGTCGAATTCAAGAATCATTATTTCGAGGAGCCGCCCGACTCGGCGGAGGAATGCATGACGAAGGACAAGACCTTCGCCGCTCCCCTGTTCGTCAACGTGAACTTCATTATCAAGGAGACCGGTGAGATCCGGGAACAGAACGTCTTCATGGGCGATTTTCCGCTCATGACGGAGTCCGGGACTTTCATCATCAACGGCACCGAGCGCGTCGTCGTGACGCAGCTCGTGCGCTCGCCGGGCGCGTACGTCATGGAGCCGAAGGACGCGACGAAACAGGTTCTCACGGCGAGCCTCATGCCGAGCCGGGGGTCCTGGCTCGAGTTCGAGGTCGAGACGAAAGGTTATGTTTCGGTTCGAATCGACCGGAAGAGGAAGCTGCCGATCACGGTCCTTCTCAAGGCGCTCGACATGGGCGGGCCGGAGGAGATCATGGACCGCTTCGGCGACTCGTGGTTGATCCGGAACACGCTCGAAAAAGACGACACGGCTTCGCGCGAAGACGCTCTCCTCGAAGTCTTCCGGCGTCAGCGTCCGGGCGAGCCGGTGAACATCGAGAACGCCGAGAGCCTCATCGAGACGCTCTTCTTCGACCCGAAGCGTTACGACCTCTCGAAGGTTGGGCGCTACAAGGTCAACAAGAAGCTCAAGGTGGACGTCGACGACGAAACCCTCACCCTCACCAACGAGGACATCGAGGCGCTCTTGAAGAGGCTCCTCGAAGTCTCCGAGGAAGTAGCGGAAGAGGAAGAGTTCGGGCGCATAAACTACGAGCGCATCCGGCACAAGCTCGACGAGTACGAGCATTTCGGGAACCGGCGTTTGCGGACGGTCGGGGAGCTGGTGCAGGAGGCGTTCCGGATCGGGATGTACCGCATGGAGCGCGTCGTGCGCGAACGCATGACCACGCAGGATGAGGACGCCATCACCCCTCAAACCGTCGTGAACACGAAGCCGGTGGCGAGCGCCATAAAGGAGTTCTTCGGTTCCTCGCAGCTTTCGCAGTTCATGGACCAGACGAACACGCTTTCGGGACTCTCGCACCGGCGCCGTCTGAACGCGATGGGCGCGGGAGGTCTTTCGCGCGAGCGGGCGCCCATCGAGGTGCGCGACGTGCATCCGACGCACTATGGTCGGATGTGTCCGATCGAGACCCCGGAGGGACCGAACATCGGCCTCATCGGGCAGCTCTCTACCTACGCCGCCGTCAACGGCTACGGTTTCGTGGAGACCCCGTACCGCAAAGTAGTGGACGGAAAAGTAACCGACGACGTCGAGTATCTCTCGGCGGATGAGGAAGAGGAGTACACCATCGCGCAGGCGAACACGCCTGTGGACCTCTCGACGGGTGAGATCACCGAGGAGACCATCCTCGCGCGCAGCCGGGGCGGCGAACTCACGTCCGTCTCGCCGGCCGATGTGGGCTACATGGACGTGGCCCCGCTCCAGACCGTCTCGGTCGGGACCGCGCTCATCCCGTTCCTCGAACACGCCGACGCCAACCGCGCTCTCATGGGCGCGAACATGCAGCGTCAGGCCGTGCCGCTCCTTCGCAGCGAGGCTCCGTACGTCGGGACCGGCATGGAGTTCCGGGCCGCCACCGACACCGGCGACGTGGTTCTCGCGAGGAACGCCGGCGAAGTCGAGCTTGTCACGGCGGACAGGATCACGATCCGCGGCGAGGACGACTCGCTCGATGAATATCCGCTCCGCAAGTTCGGGCGCTCCAACCAGGGCACGCTCGTCAACCAGCGTCCGCTCGTCAAAGAGGGCGAGAAAGTCGAGGCCGGAACCATCATGGCCGACGGCTCCTCCACCGACGAGGGCGAGCTCGCGCTCGGCAAGAACATGCTCGTCGCGTTCATGCCGTGGGAGGGCTACAACTTCGAGGACGCCATCATCATCTCCGAGAGGATCGTCAAGGACGATACGTTGTCGTCCATCCACATCGAGGAATACGAAGTCCAGGCGAGGGACACCAAGCTCGGACCGGAGGAGATCACAAGAGATATTCCCAACGCCTCCGACGACGTCCTCATGAACCTCGACTCCGACGGAATCATTCGGATAGGCGCCGAGGTGAGTTCCGGCGACGTGCTCGTCGGCAAGGTCACGCCGAAGGGCGAGTCCGAACCGACGCCGGAGGAGAAGCTCCTTCGCGCGATCTTCGGCGAGAAGGCCCGCGAAGTGAAGGACTCTTCCCTGAAGGTGCCTCACGGCGAGGGCGGCGTCGTCATAGACGTGAAGCGTTTTAGCCGGGACGAGGGCGACGATGCCCTTCAGCCGGGGGTCAACGAGCAGGTTCGCGTGTTCGTGGCGAAGAAGCGCAAGATATCGGAGGGCGACAAGCTCGCCGGGCGCCACGGGAACAAGGGCGTCATATCCAAGATCGTCCCCGAAGAGGACATGCCGTTCATGGAGGACGGTACTCCGGTTGATGTGATCCTCTCTCCTCTCGGCGTTCCGAGCCGCATGAACATCGGGCAGGTTCTCGAAACCCATCTCGGGTGGGCCGCGGGACGCGGATTCAACGGAGACGGCGAGCCTACCTTCGTCTCGACGCCGGTCTTCTCCGGCGCGAGCGTCGAGGACGTGAACGAGGCCATCGAAGCGGCGCGTTCGAGCGAGAACGGGAGCGGCGTCGGGATGGGGCGCGGCGGCAAGGTCACGCTCTATGACGGGCGCACCGGAGAGTCGTTCGACGGCAGGATCACCGTCGGATACATGTACATACTGAAGTTGCTCCACCTCGTGGACGACAAGATCCACGCCCGTTCCACGGGACCGTACTCGCTGGTCACTCAGCAGCCGCTCGGCGGCAAGGCGCAGTTCGGCGGGCAGCGCTTCGGCGAGATGGAGGTGTGGGCGCTGGAGGCTTATGGCGCCGCGCACACGTTGCAGGAGCTTCTCACGATCAAGTCGGACGACCGGGTTGGGCGCGTCAAGAGCTACGAGTCCATCGTCAAGGGCGAGAACATCCCGTCGCCCGGAGTCCCTGCGAGCTTCAAGGTATTGCTCAAGGAGATGCAGTCGCTCGGGCTTTCGGTCAAGCCGATCTACGACGCCGAAGCCGCCGCCGAGGACGACACGGACAGGCGCGATTGGGACGAGGCCGCCAGAGCTTTGGGCATCAACCTTCAGCGCGACGAGCCGACGGGAAATTTGGATGACGTTCCGGACACCTTCTCCAGAGGAGGAATGTAGTTGCAGGGTTTAGAGCGCGACATAGACATAAACAAGCTCGACAAGATCTCGATCGGCCTCGCTTCGGCCGACGAGGTTCGGGAGTGGTCCCGCGGCGAGGTCACGAAGCCGGAGACCATCAACTACCGCACGCTCAGGCCGGAAAAAGACGGCCTGTTCTGCGAGCGCATCTTCGGTCCCTCGAAGGACTGGGAATGCTACTGCGGCAAATACAAGAGAATACGTTTCAAGGGCATCATCTGTGAACGCTGCGGCGTGGAGGTTACGCGGGCGCGAGTCCGTCGCGACCGGATGGGTCATATCGAGCTCGCGGCTCCCATAGCGCACGTGTGGTTCGTGAAGGGCGTTCCGAGCCGGATGGGTTATCTGCTCGACATCAGCCCGAAGGACCTCGATCGGGTACTTTACTTCGCCTCGTCCATCGTGACGTGGGTGGACCGGGAGGAGCGGGCGAACGACATCGACCGGCTCCGCAACCAGGTCGAAGAGGAGATCGAGCAGCTCGAGATCGACCGGGACGACGAGATAGCGGCCACCCAGGCGTTCCACACCAAGCGCGTGAGCGTCATCAAAGGCGAGTCTTCTCCCGACGAGCTGACCGAGAGCTACACGGACATCCCGGAGGAAGAGCGCGAGGCGGCGATCAGAAAGGCCGACAAGGAGGCCGAGGAGACCGTCGCCGACATCCGGCGCTCGATGGACGAGCAGGCCGAATTGGTTCAGCGGGCGTGGGAGGAGTTCCAGACGCTGGAGCCGCGTCAGATCGTGGACGACGAAGAGCTCTTCCGCGAGATGAAGGACCGCTTCGGCGACGAGTACGGCTGGGGCGTGTACTTCCGCGGCGGCATGGGCGCCGAGGCGATTCGCGATCTCATCCAGCAGACCGACCTCGAAGACGAGGCGCAGAGCCTGCGCGACACAATCAACGAGTCGAAGGGGCAGAAGCGACAGAAGGCCATAAAGCGCCTCAAGGTCGTGGACGCCTTCCGCTCCAGCGACAACAACCCGTCGTGGATGATCATGGAGGCGATACCGGTCCTCCCGCCGGACCTCCGCCCGATGGTCCAGCTCGACGGCGGCAGGTTCGCGACGAGCGACCTCAATGATTTGTACCGGCGCGTCATAAACCGGAACAACCGCCTCCGTCGCCTCCTCGACCTCGGCGCTCCCGATGTGATCGTCAACAACGAAAAGCGGATGCTCCAGGAAGCCGTGGACGCCCTCTTCGACAACGGTCGCCGCGGACGGGCCGTGACCGGAGCGGGCAACCGCGCCTTGAAATCCCTCAGCGACATGCTCAAGGGCAAGCAGGGGCGTTTCCGCCAGAACCTGCTGGGCAAGCGCGTCGACTACTCCGGTCGAAGCGTGATCGTGGTCGGACCGGACCTGAAGATGCACCAGTGCGGGTTGCCGCGTCTGATGGCGGTCGAGCTTTTCAAGCCGTTCGTGATGAAGGTGCTCGTGGATAGGGCGCTCGCTCCGAACATCCGGAGCGCGAAGCAGATGGTCGAGCGGCTGAGGCCGGAAGTCTGGGACGTGCTCGAAGACGTCATCAAGGAGCATCCGGTGTTGCTCAACCGCGCTCCGACGCTCCACCGTCTCGGCATCCAGGCTTTCGAGCCGGTGCTGGTCGAGGGGAAGGCCATACAGGTCCACCCGCTCGTGTGTTCGGCGTTCAACGCGGACTTCGACGGCGACCAGATGGCGGTCCACGTGCCGCTGAGTCCTGAGGCGCAGGCCGAGGCCCGCGTCCTCATGCTCTCGACGCAGAATATCTTGAAGCCGGCTGATGGGTTGCCGGTGGCGTCTCCTTCGAACGACATGGTGCTTGGGCTTTACTACATCACCTATGCCGATGACGACTTCGAGGAGCAGGAGATCAAGGCTTTCCTCTCCTCCTACGACGAGGCGGAGGCCGCGTACAAGGAGGGTTCGCTCAAGCTCCACGACAAGGTGATCGTGCGTCGCGACGGTGAGCGGTTGGAGACCACGCTCGGACGTATTCTCTTCAACGAGAACGTCGAGCAGGTCTTGAGGGATTACCTCGGCGAGGCTTACGAGGCTTCGGCTTATTCCTACGTCAACCACGTGTTGAAGAAGGGTGAGATCAAGGACCTCGTCCAGAGCTACGTCGAGCAGTATCCGACCGAACTCGTCAGTCAGCTCCTCGACGTTCTCAAGAGCGTCGGGTTCCACACGGCGACACGGGCGGGCGTTTCCATCGGCAAGAACGACATCGTGGTTCCGGATCAGAAATCGGAGATCATGGCCCGCTACGAGGACCTCGTCAACGAGATCGAAGACCAGTGGCACGAGGGCTTTATCTCCGACGACGAGAGGTACGACCGGGTCATAGGACTCTGGACCCAGGCCAAGAACGAGGTCGAGGGCGCGATGAGGGAGAACCTCTGGAAGCTGAACCCGATCTACATGATGGCGAACTCGGGGGCCAGGGGCAACTACTCCCAAATCACCCAGCTCGCCGGCATGCGCGGCCTGATGACGAACACCAAAGGCGAGATCATCGACGAGCCCGTGAAGTCGAACTTTATGGAAGGTCTCTCGGTCCTCGAATACTTCACCTCCACGCACGGCGCCAGAAAGGGCCAGGCCGACACCGCGCTCCGCACCGCGGACTCTGGCTATCTGACGAGGCGTCTGGTGGACGTGGCTCAGGACGTGGTCGTGCAGGGCGAGGACTGCGGCACGGAGGGCTACGTCGAACTCCCGCTCTTTTTCGACGGCGATCCGAACGACTCGGTCGCGATGCGTTATCTGGCGCGTGATCTTATCAACCGGGAGACGGGCGAGGTCGTCTCGGAGGCGGGGAGCGACATAGATCGCGTCCAGCTCCAGAAGTGGAGCGAGGAGCTTCCGAAGGACACGGTGGTCGCGGTTCGCACCCCGACCAAGTGCGAGAACGCGCACGGCGTCTGCCAGGCGTGCTACGGACGCGCGCTCTCGACGTATCGCTCCGTGGACATCGGCGAGGCCGTGGGGATCATCGCGGCCCAGTCCATCGGCGAGCCGGGGACGCAGCTCACGATGCGTACGTTCCACACGGGCGGCGTCGCGGGCGAGGACATCACCGCCGGCCTCCCGAGGGTGGTCGAGCTTTTCGAGGCTCGTCATCCGAAGGGCGAGGCGGTTATCTCCGGGATCGACGGCGTGGTGAGCTTCGAGGACGCCGAATCCGACCGGATGGTCACCGTTGTCATCAGCGGCTCCGACGGCGAGAGCCGGGAGTACAAAGTCGAGCGGCAGATGCTAAGTGACGGGATAGTGGACGGAGTGGAGATCGTGGCGAACACCCCGATCACCGACGGCTCGCTCTACCCGCACGACATTCTGGAGAACGATACCCGCTACGGCCGGGGGTCCACCGCCACCGAGCGGTACCTCGTCTCCGAGGTCCAGAAGGTCTACAAGGCGCAGGGCGTGGACATCCACGACAAGCACGTCGAGGTCATAGTCCGCCAGATGCTCCGCAAGGTCGTCGTGGAAGACCCGGGCGACACGGACTTCCTCCCCGAGCAGATCGCCGACAAGTTCGGCGTGCTGGCGGCCAACGAGAAGGTCGAGGAGGAGGGCGGTCAGCCGGCGACGTTCCGCACGATCCTGCTCGGCCTGACGAAGGCTTCTCTCGCCACCGACAGCTTCCTCTCGGCGGCCTCTTTCCAGGAGACCGCGCGCGTCCTCACCGACGCGGCCATCGAGGGCAAGGTGGACGATCTGGCGGGACTCAAGGAGAACGTGATCATCGGCAAGCTCATCCCGGCCGCCACGGGATTGCCGAAGTACCGGCAGCTCACGGCGACCATCGAGGGCTACCAGGCCCGCGAAGTGGACGAGCTCGACATAGCGGCGTCGTGATTTAGCGGTTAGCTTTTGGGGTCGGGGCGTTTCGCTCCGGCCCTTTTACGCGGGTCTGCGCCGGGGCGAAGGTCGCTTCGCTCGCTGCGATGGCCGTGCCGCCGGGCGCAATTATTCATCCGGATTCGTTGCTGTCCGGTTTGGCTTCTTCGGGGGGCATTATTTCGTTCGCGTCGAAGGCGAGGTCGGGGATGGTCGCGGATTCGACTCGTTCTGTTCTTCCGTATCGGACTGTTTTGCGGTATCCGTCAGGGGTCGGGTCGGAGTGGACTTCGATGGCCTCGGTTTGAAGGTTGAAGATCCACACTTCCGGGATGCCCGCCGCCGCGTAGCGCGGAAGCTTTATGTTCTTGTCATGGGAAAGGGCGGTGTCTGAAACTTCGACGACGAGGAGAGCGTCTTCGAAGTTCGGGAGGCGGCCCGGCGGAACGAGTTTCATGAGCATGGCGTCGGGTTGCGGCCGGCCGTGTTCGTCCGTGACGAGGGGATCCCGCACGCTCACTTCGTAGTTCTCGCCGTTCTGCGACCTTCGATTTTCCGCGAACCTCACAAGCATGAGGGTTAACTGCCTCACGTACCACGCATGACGCCATCCCGGCGGACTCATCTCGAACACCTCCCCGTCTATGAGCTCCACTCGACTGTCCTCGGCGAAGATTCCGGCCTCGCCCATCTTGTGGAACTCCTCGACGGTGAAGCGGTGCTTTTTGACGGTTTGTCGCCGCTCCGTCGTTTCCATCGCGCGCCTCCTCGGATGGCGGTCGCAGGTTATTGTAGTCGCTTCGCGGCCCACTTGACATGGCGGCTTCGTAAATTAGAATAGTGCGTCGCGGCTGCGATGCGTTTATCAATGATGAGCGTCCGGCGGCTGCGGCGCGTTGTTTTGGCGTAGATTTTTGTAGTAAACCCCTTTCCACAGAAAGAGATGGAGGCGCGGCCATGCCCACGACGAACCAGCTTGTGCGCTCAGAGAGGAAGCTTCAGAAGAAGAAGACGGCCACCCCTGCGCTTCAGGGCTCGCCGCAGCAGGCGGGGGTCTGCACCCGCGTCTCGACGACCACGCCCAAAAAGCCGAACTCGGCGCTGCGGAAGATCGCGCGCGTGAGGCTGAAGAACGGCGCCGAGGTGACGGCGTACGTGCCGGGCGAGGGACACAACCTTCAGGAGCACTCCGTCGTGCTGGTTCGCGGCGGCCGGGTGAAGGACCTGCCGGGCGTGCGCTACAAGGTCGTGCGCGGCGCGCTCGACACTCTGGGCGTCAACGGGCGCAAGCAGGGCCGCTCCAAGTACGGGACCAAGAAGCAGTAGGGAGGACTCTTATGCCGAGGCGAGCAGCGCCACCGAAGAGGGAGATACCGCCGGACTCGAAGTACGGAAGCGTACTCGTCCAGCAGCTCATCAACAGGATCATGCTGGACGGCAAGAAGTCCACAGCGGAGAGGATCGTCTACGATGCCCTCTCCCTGATCGAGGAGCGCACAGGAGATAACCCGGTGACGGTCCTGAACCAGGCGCTGGACAACATCCGTCCTCGCCTGGAAGTCCGCTCCCGCCGCGTCGGCGGCGCGACTTATCAGGTGCCGATCGAGGTCCCGGCCCGCCGGGCGAACACGCTCGCCCTCCGCTGGATGGTGAACTTCGCCCGCGCTCGGCGCGAGAAGACGATGGGGCGCAGGCTCGCCGGAGAGATCCTCGACGCGAAGGACAACACGGGCGCGAGCATCAGACGCAAGGAGGACGCGCACCGGATGGCCGAGGCCAACCGCGCGTTCGCGCATTACAGGTGGTGACGCAATAACCATGGCGACTCAAACAACTAGAAAAACCCCGCTGCGCCGGGTCCGAAATATCGGGATCATGGCCCACATCGACGCCGGTAAAACGACGACGACCGAACGTATCCTGCTCTACACCGGCCTCACCCACAAGCTGGGCGAGGTCCACGACGGCAACGCCGTGATGGACTGGATGAGCCAGGAACGCGAACGCGGCATCACCATAACCTCCGCCGCGACCACAGTCTTCTGGGGCGGTATCGAAGGCTTCGGCAAAAACGGCAAGGGCCGGAAAGAGGGCGTTCACAGCCGCATCCCCGAACAACATCGCATCAACATTATAGACACGCCCGGACACGTGGACTTCACTGTCGAGGTAGAGCGTTCGCTCCGGGTTCTCGACGGTTCGATAGCGTTGTTCGATTCGGTGGCGGGTGTGGAGCCGCAGTCGGAGACGGTATGGCGGCAGGCTGACAAGTATGGGGTTCCGCGCATCGCGTTCGTCAACAAGATGGACAGGATCGGGGCGAACTTCTACAACGCCGTCGATACGATGGTCGAGAGGCTTGGGGCGAACGCCGTTCCGGTGCAGTTGCCCATCGGCGCCGAGTCGGAGTTTCAGGGGATCGTGGACCTCGTCGAGATGCGGGCCATCGTCTACACGGACGACCTCGGGGCGACGTGGGAGATCACGGACGTCCCCGAGGAGCTTCGACGGCAGGCCGAGGAGTATCGGGAGAAGTTGCTCGAAGCGGTCGCCGACTACGACGAAGAGATCATGATGCTCTATCTGGAGGGCGAGGAGATAGAGGCCGACCAAATCCGGAGCGCCATCCGCAAGGCGACCCTCGACAACCAGATGACCCCGGTATTTTGTGGTTCGGCGTTCAAAAACAAGGGCGTCCAGCCGCTGCTCGACGGCGCGATAGATTACCTTCCGAGCCCGCTCGACGTTCCGCCGGTGCAGGGCGTCAACAAGGACGGCGAGGAAATAGTGCGCGAGGCCGACGAGGACGCGCCGCTCTCGATGCTCGCCTTCAAAGTCCGGACCGACCCTCACGTCGGCAAACTGACCTACGCGCGCATTTACTCCGGTACCCTCAAGGCCGGTTCGTACGTGAGGAACACGACGAAGGACAACCGCGAGCGGGTAGGTCGTATCTTGCAGATGCACTCGAACACCCGCGAGCAGCGCGAAGAAGTCTACGCCGGGGAGCTTGTGGCCCTCATCGGACTCCAGAACACCGGCACGGGGGACACGCTCGTTTCCGAGGAGGACGCCGAGAGGCCGATCCTGGAGCAGATGACCTTCGACGATCCGGTCATTCACCAGGCCATCGAGCCCAAGACGAAGGCCGACCAGGAGAAGCTCACGGTCGCCTTGCAGCGTCTCGCCGAGGAGGACCCGACGTTCACCGTGCGCGGCGACGAGGAGACCGGGCAGACGATCATCGGCGGCATGGGCGAGTTGCACCTGGAGATCATTCTGGACCGGCTCCTGCGCGAGTTTCGGGTGGACGCGAACATCGGCAAGCCGCAGGTCGCGTATCGCGAGACGATCCGCAGGCGCGTCGAGAACGTCGAGGGGCGTTTCGTGAGACAGACGGGCGGACGCGGACAGTTCGGACACGCCGTCATCAACGTCGAGCATCTCGACGACCCCGAGGGCGAGACCTACGAGTTCGACAACAAGATCGTCGGCGGCGTCATCCCGCGCGAATACATCCCGAGCGTGGACAAGGGGATTCGGGAAGCCCTCGATTCGGGCGTCGTCGCCGGGTACCCGGTCGTGGACATCAAGGTCGAACTCGTCGATGGGTCGCACCACGAGGTTGACTCTTCGGAGATGGCGTTCCACATCGCCGGTTCGATGGCGATTCAGGAGGCGCTCAAGCGGGCGAACCCCGTGCTTTTGGAGCCGATCATGGACGTCGAAGTCGTCATGCCCGAGGAGTTCATGGGCGATGTCATGGGCGATTTGTCGGCTCGCCGGGGCCAGATCCAGGGCATGGACTCCCGCGCCGGCGGGCAGGTCATCCGGGCGATGGTCCCGCTCTCCGAAATGTTCGGTTACGCGACGACCGCGCGCTCGAAGACCCAGGGACGAGCGACGTTCACGATGCAGTTTGATCACTACGCCGAAGTGCCCAAGAGCATAGCGGCCGAGATAGCCGAGAGCTAGAGGAGGATAAGCATGTCAAGAGGAGTATTCGAGAGGACCAAGCCGCACCTCAACGTGGGCACCATAGGCCACGTCGACCACGGCAAGACGACGCTGACCGCCGCGATAACCAAAGTGCTTGCCAAGGAGGTCCCCGAC
>JBOHBL010000127.1:0-4465 GCA_050698295.1 Rubrobacteraceae bacterium
TGACGAGTCCACAATGTCCCAAACTATACCGGCGCAGCCGTGGCGGGACGTCCGGATGATACCGAATGCGGGTGGATGGTTTGGTACTCGGCGGGGTCGCCTCCTGTCGGAGGCTCCGGGGAGCGGGGAGTAGGGAAAGACGAAATGCGGCTCTGGGAAGGAATCAAGTATCTCCAAACCGAGTTTGATGCGTATGGATCACCCCTTGGGGACGCGGGGACTCGCGATGCTTAAAAGCTCTCCCTCATGCGGGCAGGATGCCCGCGCCCCCAGAGAGGAAAGCCAGCTTCTCTCAGATTCAGCTTGGAGATGCTTAGTCCCCTCTCCGTCGAAAAGCCCCGCCATCCAGGCTGAATCTACTTCGTCCACTCCTTCGAGATTCTTACCTCTACTTCCACCGGCGCCGATTTCAGAAGTTTCCTTCCCGCTTTAATCATCGCTTGCTTTACAAGCGCCGCCACCTTCTCTGCTTCTTCGATTGTGCATTCTATTACACATTCATCGTGAACGGAGTTGATGAGACGGGCGTCCGTGTCCTTGAGTTCTTCGTGGATGTAGAACAGGGCGAGCTTTGCGATGTCGCTCGCGGCCCCTTGAATCGGATAGTTCATAGCCTCGCGCCGGAGCGCGCCCCGGTCCCGGTTGGAGAGCCCCGAGGTCTCCTTGAACTTTCGAATTCGACCGGATAGCGTGCGAAGCGCGCGGTCTTTGATCGCCTTGTCCGCCGTCTCTTGCAGGAACTGCCGCACCTTTGGGTAGTTTGAGAAGTACTCGTCTATGAGCTTGCGAGCGTGGTCTTCGTCGGCGCCGAGTTGCGCCGAGAGGCTCTTCGCCCCGCGCCCGTACATCAGGCCGAAGTTTATGCGCTTGGCGTCCGTGCGCTGGTCCTTTGTGACCTCCTCCATCGGAATGCCGAACATCGTCGAGGCGGTGAGGCGATGGAGGTCCTCGCCCTCTTTGAAAGCCCGCACGAATTCCGGGTCGCCGGAGACCTCGGCCAGGATGCGAAGCTCTATCTGCGAGTAATCCGCGATGACGAGGGTGTTGTTCTTCTCGGCCACGAAACAACTCCGGAACTCGTCCTCGTGGGGTATCTGCTGGACGTTCGGAGCCGTACAGGCCAATCTCCCGGTCGGGACCCGGCATTGTAAAAAGTTCGCGTGGATGCGTCCGGTTTTTTCGTGGATGAACTTCGGGTACGGCTCCAGGTAGGTACCGAGTTTTTTCTGGAGTTCGCGGTACTGGAGGAGGGCTTTCGCCGCCGGATGGTCCACTTTGAGGAGCGTCCAGACCTTCGTGTCGGAAAGCTCGATGCCCAGGGAGCGGAAGGCGTCCATGATCTGCTTTGGGCTGTTCAAGTTCAGCCTCGGCCCGAGCCCTTCCAGCGGCAGGATCCCTTCCGGCCGCGGGAAGAAGGATTCGAGCTTTTCGGCGGCCTCGTCGCGCCGCTTGCGGACCACCTTTTCGAGTTCCTTCCACTTTTCGACGTCGAGCTTTATCCCGGCGAGCTCCATCTCCGCCAGGGCCGCCACCGCCCCGAACTCTATGCGCGAAACGAGCGAGAGCTTCTCCTCTTCGAGCCTCTTTTTGAGCTCGTGGTGAAGGGGAATGAGTATCTCGGCGTCCCTCGCCGCGTACTGGAGTTGTCTTTCGGAAAGCTCTCCGCTCCAATCCGAAGTTTGCTCGGTTTTCTCCACCTCTGCATCCAGATAACGCTCCGTTACGGCTTCGAGCGAGTACGACGGACCTTGATCTCCGCCGGAGAGGAGCTGGGCGGCGAGCATCGTGTCGAATACGGGGGCCAGACGGATGCCGTGCTGCCCAAAGACGAACGACATGTCGAATTTGGCGTTGTGGAAAATCTTCACCGGGCCGTCTTCGAGTACTTCTTTGAGTGGAGACAAGTCCTCTATCTCGAACACGTCGATGATGAAAGTCTCCTCGCCGGTCGAAAGTTGCAGCAACCGCATCCTGTCGTCGCGAGGGGAGAGGCCGGTGCCTTCGATGTCCGCGCCGAGGGTCTCGGATTTTTCGAGCGTCCCGAGAGCTTCGGAGAGGTCTTTGGGGGTGGAGATCAGGCGGTGGCTCGAGGTCTTTTTCTCCATCCGACGATTCTAGCGCGGTTCGGCGAAGAGTGGGTGTCCGCTGACACGGGGCGGGTTTTCGGCTGATGGTAAAATCCCGATCACATGGGAAACTCGTTCAAGATCGGGCGCGCATTCGGCATAGACGTGAAGGTCCACTGGACGTTTTTCCTGCTCCTGGTCTTCTTCGGCTTCCTCTCCTACCAGCAGACGGAGAGTCTCGTCGCCGCGCTCGTGACCGGCGTCCTCATCCTCGCGCTGTTTCTCTGCGTGCTGCTCCACGAGTACGGGCATTCGCTCGTCGCCCAGAGGCTCGGCATCGAGATAAACGACATCACGCTGCTCCCGATAGGCGGCCTCGCCCGGATGAAGTCGATGCCGGAGAAACCCTGGGACGAGGTGAAAATCGCCATCGCCGGGCCGCTGGTGAACGTCGTTCTCGCCCCGATCTTCTTCGTGATCGCGCTCTTGCTCGGGGGCGGACTCGTGGATGCCGGAGGACTCATTTCGGGCGTGGACTCCGCCGGACAGTTCTTCGCCTACCTCGCGCTCATCAACGTGGTTCTGGCGGTGTTCAACCTGATCCCAGCCTTCCCGATGGACGGAGGAAGGGTGTTGAGAGGGCTCCTGGCGACCCGGATGGGTCCGGTGCGCGCCACGGACATCTCATCCGCGGTGGGACAGGCGGCCGCCATCGGTTTCTTCTTCGTGGGGCTTTTGACCGGAAACATCCTTCTTTCGCTCGTTTCGGTCTTCATCTTTTTCGGGGCGAGCGGCGAGGCGCAGCTCGTGCGCCAGCGCGAGACGATGCGCGGCCTCAACGTCCGAGACGTGATGGGCACGAAGAGGAGGACGGAGACCGTCACGCCCTGGCACACCTTCGGGCAGGTGCTGGACGCGGTGATCCACGGCTACCAGGACGACTTCCCGGTCGTCGATGACGAGGGGAAGCTCGTCGGGCTCATCACGCGCTCTGAGCTCATGGCCGCCGCTCATTCCCCCGACCGTATCATGAACGTTCGCGACCTGATGAAGACGGATTTTCCGACCATCTCCCCGGACGCCGACCTCTTCACCGAAGGGAACAAGATTTTGCAGGAGAGCGGCCTTCGCGCCATCCCGGTCGTCGAAAACGGCGAACTCGCCGGGATGCTGACCATCGAGGACGTCGGACAGGCGAACCTCCTCAACGACATCCGCAAACAACAGAACTCCGCCTGGAGACGGTGAGATCGTGCGCGTCGCTTCCCTCCTCCCGAGCGCCACCGAAATGGTCCACTTCGCCGGAGCGACCGATGCCCTCGTCGGCGTCACCCACGAGTGCGACTTCCCCGAAGGCGTCCAGAGACTCCCCAAACTCACCGCCTCCAAAATAGACCACCACGAAATGAGCAGCTCCGAGATAGACGAGGCGGTGGGGCGTCTCTCCGACGAAGACAGCATCTACGCCCTCGACGCCGAACTCCTCGAAGAACTCTCGCCCGACCTGATCGTCACGCAAGGGCTCTGCGAAGTCTGCGCCGTCTCGGAAAACGTGGTCGAGAGAGCGATATCGGCGCTCGATGCCCGTCCCGACCTCCTCTCCCTCAACCCGACTTCGCTCGATGAGGTCATGGAAGACGCGGTTCGGGTCGGGGACGCTCTGGGCAGGGGCGACGAAACCCGCTCGAAGGTCGAAGCCCTCAAAAGACGACTCGCCCGCGTCGAAGAGTCTGTTTCCGGCGCGACTCCTCCTCGCGTCGGGTGCATCGAGTGGCTCGACCCGCCGTTCTCCGCCGGGCATTGGGTCCCGGAGATGGTGAAGCTCGCCGGGGGAGAAGACCTCTTCGCCGAACCGGGTGAGCCGTCGCGGCGAATGAGATGGAAAGAAGTCTTCGAAGCCTCTCCCGAAGTCCTCGTCCTCATGCCCTGCGGCTTCGACGTGGAGCGAACGATGAAAGAGGTCCACGCACTCGCGGAACTGCCGGGATGGAGGGACGTCCCCGCCGTCAGGGACGGTCGCGTGTGGGTCGTGGACGCGAACTCGTATTTCAGTCGGCCCGCGCCGAGGCTCGTGGAGGGGGTGGAGACGCTTGCTCGCGTTCTCCACCCCGAAGCTTTCGTGGACACGCCGGAGCCCGCCGATGCGCTGCGTATCACGCCCGCCCTCCTCGAAGCGGAGTTCTAGGACTCTTTGCGCGGTTTTCCTCCACGTCCGCTCTCGCGCTCCGGGGCATTCAAGATGGTGGCGAGCCTGTGGAGATGAACGAGCGTGATCATGACACTGAGGCTCTACTGCAAGCCGTTATTCACGGACGAAGCTAAGCATCTCCAACTTGAATATAAGAGAAGGCGGCTTTTCCTGGGGGCGCGGGCATCTTGCCCGCGCCCCCAGGATGCCC
>JBOHBL010000128.1:0-3175 GCA_050698295.1 Rubrobacteraceae bacterium
GGACGTGGTGCTCGTGGAGACCGTCGGCGTCGGGCAGGATGAGGTTGACATCATCCGCGCCTGCCACACGACCGTGGTCGTCAGCGCGCCGGGAATGGGCGACGACGTTCAGGCGGTCAAGGCCGGAATACTCGAGATCGCCGACATCCACGTCGTAAACAAAGCGGATCGCCCCGAGGCAAACAAAACCATCCGAGAACTGAAAAACATGCTCCACGACACCATACAAACGTCCGAGAGCGACTGGAACATACCCGTTCTTCCGACGAGCGCCGGGGAAGGAGAGGGGATCGAAGAACTCGTGGACACCCTCGATAGCCACCACGACCATCTCGTCGCGTCCGGCGAGATCGAGGATCGGGAGAGGGAGATGGCCGCGCATCGCCTGAAGACCATCATCCAGAACGTCGCGCTCGAACGCATAGAAGACCCCTCCATCGGCCCCGACTTCGACGCCGCCGTCGAGGAGGTTCGCCTCCGAAAACAAGCGCCCTTCAACGTGGCTTCGCAGCTTGTCAGCCAGTCAGCCAGTCAGCCGGTCAGCCAAAAACCGGACGGCTCACCCGGAGGAGACTCCCGAGCATGACGACGAGACATCGCCAAACAACGAGAGACGAAAGTATCCGGAGAGTCGGACACTCGAAGAAAAAGCTGACAGGCTGAAATGCTGACAAGCTGACCAGCGCGACTGAAAGGAGCATCACCGTGGAAAGTTCGCATTCCAAACTCGACAATGAGGAACTCACGCGCTTGATCGAGGAGAGCGTCGCCCGGCAGATCGAGGAAGACAAGTCGGACTGGGAGGGCGACGAACTCGCCGGATTCCTCGAACGCCTCCCGGAGCAAAAATCGGAGTACGCGAGCGGCTCGGGCCTTCCGGTGAACCGCGTTTATACGCCCGCGGACACATCCGAAACCCCGTGGGAGGACATCGGGTTGCCCGGGCAATACCCGTTCACTCGCGGGCCGTATCCGACGAGGTACCGCGCCCGTCCGTGGACGATGCGTCAGATCGCCGGCTTCGGCTCCGGCGCCGAAACCAACGAACGTCTCAAATACCTCGTCCGGCAAGGACAAACCGGCCTTTCGGTGGACTTCGATATGCCGACCCTCATGGGATACGACTCCGACGACAGCATGAGCTTCGGCGAGGTCGGTCGCGAGGGCGTGGCCGTTGACGTCCTCGACGACATGGAGGCACTCTTCGAGGGCATTGATCTCGAAGAGATAAGCGTCTCCATGACCATCAATCCGAGCGCGTGGATCCTCCTCGCGATGTACGTCGCTCTCGCGGAGAAGAAAGGCTACGATCTCGACAAATTGTCCGGCACCATCCAGAACGACATCCTCAAAGAATACGCGGCGCAAAAAGAGTGGATATACCCCATCCGTCCGAGCATGCGAATAGTGCGCGACACGATCGCGTACTGCGCGCGCAACATGCGCCGATACAACCCCATAAACATAAGCGGATACCACATCTCCGAAGCCGGAGGCAGCCCGCTCCACGAAGCCGCGTTCACCCTCGCGAACACGAGAGCGTACGTGCGAGACGTCACCGATTTCGGCCTCGACGTTGACGAGTTCGCTCCCCGGCTCTCTTTCTTCTTCGTCGCGCAAGCCGACTTCTTCGAGGAGGTCGCCAAGTTCCGCGCGGCGCGCCGGGTATACGCGAAGATGATGAAAGAGGAGTTCGGCGCGAAAAAGCCCGAGTCCATGCGCCTCCGCTTCCACACCCAGACCGCCGCCGCGACATTGACAAAGCCGCAGCCGGTAAACAACATCATCCGCACCACCTTGCAAGCCCTCTCCGCGGTACTCGGCGGCACGCAAAGTCTCCACACGAACGGACTCGACGAGGCGTACACGATACCTTCGGAGCATGCAATGAAGGTCGCGCTTCGCACGCAGCAAATAATCGCCGAGGAGACGAACATCCCGAACGTCTCCGACCCCCTCGGCGGCTCATATTACATGGAGTCCCTCACGAACGACATGGAGAAGGCTATTTGGGACATCCTCGAAAAGACGGACGAGATGGGCGGGGCTGTGGGCGCCATCGAGCAAGGATATTTCCAGCGTGAAATCGCCGACTTCGCGTACGAACTCGCACAGACGAAGGCGAACAACGAGCGCACCGTCGTCGGCGTGAACAAATACGTGGACGAAGAAGAGGATCAAAAAGTCGAGACGCACGCCCTCGACCCCGAATCGGAGCGACGTCAAATCGAATTCTTAAAGCGCGTCAAGTCCGAACGCGACAACGCCGAAGTCGAACGCCTTCTCGAAAAACTCAAAGACACCGCCCGCGACAACGACGCCAACCTCATGCCCGTGACCATCGAGGCGGTCAAGGCGCACGCCTCCATGGGTGAAATCGTCAACGCGCTAAAAGAGATATACGGGACGTACACGGAAACGCCCGTGTTTTGACGAGCGAGTTTCGTGAGGATTGTGTCGTGGACAGGCAGGGTTTCAGGCTTCAGGTTTCAGGCATCAGGAAAAACCGTGGATGGCGAGAAGCTGCGGAGAACGCCGGACGTGGCGAAACGAAGAGAGGCCGAACAGGAAGCGGCGAAAGTTTTCGGCGAGTCGGCCACAAAACCTGAAGCCCGAGACCTGAAACCTGAAACCTAAAAAGAAAGGAGCATCCATGGAGAAAGTTCGCGTAGCCACATTCGAAGGCCCCGGTTCGTCGGCGGTGATCCGTGAGGTGGAGAAGCCCGAGGTGCCGCGCAAGGCGGCGCTCATCCGCATCGCGGCTTGCGGAGTATGCGGCACCGACCTCCATATTTTGAAAGGCCACTGGCCGAAGCCGCTTCCGTGGCCGTTCACCCTCGGCCATGAATTGACGGGGGTCGTCGAGGAGATCGGGGCCGACCTCACCGAGGACTTCATGGGACAAACCCTCGAAGTGGGGTCGAAGGTCATGCTTCCGCCGCTCATGCCGTGTGGGAGTTGCTATTACTGCGTCCACTACCCGGAGACGGCGAACAAGTGCCTCACTCCCGTGTACTACGGCCGTTACCTCGGTTTCGAGAAGCCGCCGCATTTGTGGGGAGGGTGGGCGGAGATGGTGTACGTGGACCTCGAAGAGTTGCCGGGGACGAAGATATACAAGCTCCCCGACGACATGCCGCTCGCGCTCGCCTCGCTCTCCGAGCCGCTCACCTCG
>JBOHBL010000129.1:0-7818 GCA_050698295.1 Rubrobacteraceae bacterium
GACGCGGCGGTCATCGGCTACCCCGGCAACGGCCCGCTCGACATCCAGCCAGCCCGCACCGGAGACACCCGGCGCGTGATCTCCAGCGACGCTTACAATCAGGGTCCCGTCGAAAGAACGGTCACCAGCTTCCGCGTCTTCGTGAGGCCCGGCAACTCCGGCGGCCCCGCCGTCAACGGCGACGGGGAAGTCACCTCGACCATCTTCGCCAGCCGCGCCAATTCCAACACCTCCGGCTACGGCATCCCATCCCAGATAATCCAGCAACTCCTGAACACGGCCTCGCAACGCTACTCCCCGGTCAGCACCGGACCCTGCGCGAATTAGGGACCGCAGGTTTCGTATATCTCCGGGAACCCCCCGTGACATCACAAAAATCCCGCAAGAACCTTGACCGATCAACCTCGCCCTTTTATTTTTACATATTGTATATTTTATAAGTAGACAATATGGAGTATGGAAATGTACAGGGAGGGTTGGATGGCTGAGGCGCTGGAGTTGGGTATTGGGGTGGGGCGGAGTGGTGTGAGGAAGAAGGTTCGGGTCATAGACGTGGACGTTCACGAGGCGTTCGTTTCGGAGCGGGAGCTCGTCCCCTATCTGGAGGAGCCGTGGCGCGGGAGGGTGGCCGCGGATGATGGGTGGAAGGGCATTGGCGGGTTTCGGTATTCGTTTCCGCAGGTTGCGGGGGTAGCGATGGCGGACGCGGTGGTTGGGGACGGGAGTCCGGCGGGCTCGAGTTACGGGTTGATGAGGGAGCAGTTGCTGGACCGTTACGGGATGGAGGCGGCGATCCTCTTCCCCTCCTTCCAGCCGTCGGATATGAAGACCCAGCCGGAGTTCGCGGTCGCGTTGGCGAGGGCGTACAACGACTGGCTCATCGAGAACTGGCTGGAGAAAGACGAGAGGTTGCGGGGCACCGTCACCGTCGCGGCGCAGCGTCCGGTGGAGGCGGCGAGGGAGATAGACCGCGTCGGGGCGCACCCGCAAATCGTTCAGGTCGGGCTGCCGGCGTCGTCGAGCGACGTTTTCGGGCGGGACTTTTATCATCCCGTCTTCGCGGCGGCGCAGAGAAACGGTCTCGTCGTCGGGTTCCATCAGTCCAACCACACCGGGACGGCGGTCGGACACCCGCCCTACTACATCGAGTGGCACACGAACATCGGCCAGGCATGGCAGTGTCAACTGGTGGGGCTCGTCGCGCACGGTATTTTCGACAGGTTCGAGGAGTTGAAAGTAGCCATGATCGAATCGAGCTGGACGTGGGTCCCGTCGCTGATATGGCGCTTCGACCACAACTATCGCTCCCTCAGAAGAGAGGTCCCGTGGGTGAAGGGGATGCCCAGTCAGTACATCCGGGAGCGGGTGCGCTTCTCGACGCAGCCGATGGAGTATCCCGAAGACCCCGCGGACCTGTATCGGATGTTTGAGATGATCGGCACGGACGAGTTCCTGATGTTCTCAACCGATTACCCGCACTGGGACTTCGATTCGCCCCGCCACGTCCTCCCGAAAACCTTCCCCAAAGACCTCCGACGAAAAATACTCTCCGAGAACGCGAGGAGTTTCTATGATCTTTAACGCCGAAGCCGCGGCAAAGAGGACCGTCCGGCGCTACGTCGTCTGCAACCGGGAAGACCTCAAGCCCGGAGGGATGATCTCGTTCAGGGCGGGCGGGAGGAGTCTCGCCGTGATCCGCCTCGAAGACGGCTCTTTCCGGGCCGTCGCCAACACCTGCCCGCACGAGGCCGCGAGGATGTCCGACGGAAAGGTCGAGCGGATGTGGCACGGAGACGAGGTCGGGGAACATCGTCAGAACGGGCGGCGCGTCATCGTCTGCCCGTGGCACAACTTCGAGTTCGACCTCGACACCGGAAACTCGCCGTGCGAACCCGAAAGGCTCAGAATAAAAACTTACAGGGTGGAATTGGAAGAAGACAGGGTCATCGTCCATGCGTAGGAGTGTCGTGCTGGAGCCGACAAAAGCAACAGACGCGATCTCCAAGCCGCTCCCGCCGGGGCTGTTCATGGATCACCGCGCCGTAGGGCTCTCGGACGATTACGTAAACGGTCCCGGCTACAACGCCGAGACGCGCTGGGAGGCGATGTCCGGGGCGGGATGCCTCACCCCACCGACCGCTTCTTCGTCCGCAACCACGCCCCGACGCCGCGCATCGACCCGGCGCTCTGGGAACTCCGCGTCGAGCGGGAGATTTCCTTTAGCTACGATGAGTTGCTGAAGATACCGGAGATATCGGTCGTCAAGGCGCTTGAGCGCGCGGGGAACGGGAGGGTCTTCTTCGAGGAGGTCCAGGGCGAAAAGAAGCCCGGAACGAGGTGGCGGCTCGGGCTGTCGGGGTGGCGGAGTGGACCGGCGTCCCGCTGCGCGAAGTTCTGGAGAGAGCCGGGGTCAAAGCCTCGGCGACGGACGTCATGGCCGAGAGTCTGGACGCCGCGAGGATGCGGCGCCCGTTGCCCGTCGAAAAGGCGCTCGACGACGCGCTCGTAGTCTACGGCATGAACGGGGAAGAACTTGCGCCGGATCACGGTTTTCCGGTCAGGCTCGTCGTTCCCGGCTGGGCGGCGGTCGCGAGCGTGAAGTGGCTCGGGAAGCTCGAGGTCTCGAAAAAACGCCTCTTCTCTCCGTGGAACACCGAGAAGTACGTCCTCGCGGGAGAACCCGTCACGGGGCAGGTCATAAAAAGCGCGCTGGAGTTGTCGTGGCCCGCGGAGTTGAGAGCCGGGAGGCGCGTGATCCGAGGCCGCTCGTGGTCGCCGGAGAGTTCCATCTCGCGCGTCCACTACAGCCTCGACGGCGGCGAATGCTGGCGGCGAGCCGTCATCCACGGATCTAACCTTCCCGGCGCGTGGGCGCGATGGGGCTTCGTCTGGGACGCCGCACCCGGAAAACACGAAATACTCGTTCGCGCCACCGACGATAGAGGGAACACCCAGCCCGAAGAAGCCGGAGACAACGACCTCGGCTATCTCTACGGAGGTGTCGTGGGTCATCCGGTCGCGGTATCATGAGGAAGGGCGAGAAGAGGAGGCCGTTCGATGACCGTTTCAAAGCCGCAGAGCGTCGAGGCGAAGGCCGGCTATCTGTTCGAGCAGTTCCGGGTACCTCGAGGGTGTCTGGGCTACCTCGTCGCCGACCCGAAGACGAAGCTCGCCGCCCTCATCGACCCCGAAGTCGAGATGACCGAGCCGATGCTCGACGCCGTCTTCGAACATGGGCTGCGCCCGAAGTACATCATAGACACCCACACCCACGCGGATCACATCTCCGGCATGCTGGAGCTGAAGAGGAAGACCGCCGCTAAAACCGTCATGCACGAAAAAGCTCCCTGCTCCGCCGTGGACATCCGGGTCGAAGACGGCGACAGGTTGAGCGTGGGCGACCTCTCCCTCAAGTTCCTCCACACCCCCGGACACGCCAAAGACGCCGTCTCCGTCCTCCTGCCCGACCGCATCCTCAGCAACGACGCCCTCCTTATCGGCTCCTGCGGCCGCACCGACCTCCCCAACGGCAACTCCACCCGCCAGTACCACACCCTCTACTACATCTACAAGAGCCTCCCCGACGACCTCCTCGTCTATCCCGGCCACGACTATCAAGGATGCGGCCACTCCCTCCTCGGCGAGGAAAAACGGACCAACCCCAAAATGAACTTCGCCTCCGAAGAAGAATTCGTAATCTACATGGACCACGAGAATCCCAAAAAGCTCGACCCCGTCCACCAGCTCGCCGAAGCTCTCAAGGCGAATATGGAGTAAATCCGGCAAACCGTATCGAAAATGGAATACAATGCCGGGAGCAAAAGTTTCCGGAAAGGAGAAACCGATGAGCGTCACGGACGAGTTGCTCAAGAACAACGAAAACTACGTCGAGGGCTTCGACAAAGGGAATCTTCCGATGCCTCCGGGGAAGAACATCGCGGTTGTGGCGTGCATGGACGCCAGGCTCAACGTCTACGGGATGCTCGGGCTCGAGGAGGGTGACGCGCACGTCATACGGAACGCCGGGGGAGTCATAACGGACGATGAAATACGCTCTCTCGTCATTTCGCAGCGTTTGCTCGGGACGCGAGAGATAATCCTCATCCACCACACCGATTGCGGGATGCTCACCTTCACCGACGACGAGGTGAAGGCGCGGATCCAGGAAGACGTCGGCATAAAGCCCGAGTTCGCCCTCGAATCCTTCTCCGACATCGAAGAGGACGTGCGCCAGTCGATGCGTCGCATCAACAACAGCCCGTTCGTTCCGCACAAGGACAGTGTGCGCGGTTTCGTATACGAGGTCGAGACGGGACGCCTGCGCGAAGTGTAGTGAAGGAGGAGGAGTCGCATTTGCTATTCCCGACTCCTCCTCCGGTAGCGAAGCCGCCTGACGATTTCGTGTGGTATCGTAGATTTCGTTATGGGCATTTGTTTTTGTGTTTATTTTTGCAGACTGCGCCTTTCTTAGGCCGGAGCCTCTTCCGAGCGACGGGGAGCCCGTCCGCCTGAGCGTACCCTAGTTTCCGCTTCGAGACGGACTTCCCGATCGGAGACGCCCGGCCTTTCCCGTGCCGTTTTAAAAGCATGAGGAAAGAAAGGCGACCCTCGAATGCCTCGAAAGCAAAGACTCGCGCCGAAGAAGGCGCGCAAAAGCAATCATGCAAACCGAAAAGCCGCGCATCGCGACGCGCCACGCAGCAAAACTTCCTTCGCCACGAATACCTGGCGAGGAAGATAGTGAGGAAGGCGGGCGTCCGGCGCGAGGATACCGTCGTGGAGATCGGGGCCGGAGACGGGATGCTCACCCGTCCGCTCTCGCAAACCGCGGGCCGCGTCCTCGCCGTCGAGTACGATCCCCGTTGGGCCGCGCGCCTCGAAAGGCGGTTCGCCCGCGACGAAAACGTCGAAGTCGTACACGCCGACGCCCTCTCGGTGGCCCTGCCTGAAGAGCCGTTTCGAGTCGTGGCGAACGTCCCCTTCTACATCATCACCGGTGTCCTGCACAAGCTCCTCGACGACCCGGATTCATCCCCCGAAACCGCGCACCTGCTCGTGCAGGAAGAAGTCGCTCTCAAGCACGCTCGCGAAACCCCGACGACGCTCAAGACGCTGTCATGGAGTCCGTGGTACGAGCTCTCGGCTTCGATGCGCGTCCCGGCGGAGTCCTTCCATCCGGCGCCCGGCGTGGACGGGAGGATGCTCGCGGTCGCTCGTCGAAGGTGGGATCCCATCCCAGTCCACCACAAAGACCGCTTCCGGGCTTTCACGCGCCTCATGTTCACCGGTCGAGGCCGAACGGTCGGAGAGAGGCTCCGGCAAGTCTTCACCCGAACACAGGCGCGAAGGCTCGCGAAAGACATCCGGTTCTCTCCCGACGCGCCGCCCTCGAACCTCACCGTTCACCAATGGGCGAGAGTCTTCGCCTTCATGACCGAAGCGGTTCCACCGGAGCGATGGCCCTCGGGCAAAAGATGACGGTCCTCCCGAAATTCGGCGCGGCTCGTCGGTATACTGCCCGGAATGTCGGAAATCCAGGAGGAACATATGGCAAACAAGCGAGGGTTCACGCTGTGGTTCACGGGGCTTTCGGGGGCCGGGAAGACCACCATCGCGGAGATAGTCGAGCGAGAGCTTCGGGAGAGGGGGACGCGGGTCGAAGTCCTCGACGGCGACATCGTGAGGACGAACCTCTCCAGGGGACTCGGGTTCTCGCGGGAGGACAGGATCACCAACGTGCTGAGGATCGGGTTCGTGGCGAACCTGCTCACCCGCAACGGGGTCGGCGTCGTCGTCTCGGCGATAAGCCCTTATAAAGAATCGAGGGACCAGGTCCGCAGACGCATCATAGACTTCATCGAAGTCTTCGTGGACGCGCCCCTGGAAGTGTGCGCCGAACGCGACGTCAAAGGGCTCTACAAAAAGGCGTACAGTGGTGAGATCCCGCAGTTCACCGGCGTCTCGGACCCTTACGAGGCGCCCGCCGCCCCCGAACTCCACCTCCACACCGACGAGGAAGAGCCCCACGAAAGCGCGCGCCGCGTCATCGAGAGGCTCGAGTTCCTCGGCTACCTCAAAGTCTCCGAAGAGGACGAAAACTGGAAAAGTTGATTAGGAAGACGGCTTGCTCCTCCGGGGGCGCGGGCATCCTGCCCGCATGAGAGCGGGCTCTGGAAGCCGCGCCCCCAAAGAACCATTATTCTTCTCTCGCTCAACGTCGGCCTGGAGATGCTTAGCCGCGCCGTTCGTCTTCGTCTCTCTCGCGGCGGATCGGCGCGTAGACGAACCAGTACGAGCCGATCAGGATCCCAAGCAGAAAGACCATCGCTCCGACAAACTGCATGTACTCCGTCGCCACCTCGCCTCCTTCGGTTTCGCATTGATTCTCTCGACCCTTTCAATTCTACGATAACGGCCCTCGCGCCGCCGGTGAAACCGTCCTCGATCTTGCCGGGCGTCGCCATAAAATGCTACTATCGCTCATACGTAAGCCTTCGTGGGAAAGGGACGGACATGAAAAAACAACGCCGCCGAAAAACGCTACGCAAACCATCGCCCTCGCGAGAAAGGAGCGGCGTTCGGCCACGACCATAAACGCAAAAAGCTGACAGGCTGAAATGCTGACTAGCTGACAAGCGCGACCGAAAGGAGCAAAATGCAAGGACTGACGATGGACTACCAGCTCACGCTACCCGCGCTGCTCAAGCGGGCCGACACGCTCTTCGATAAACAGGAAATAGTCACCCGCCTCCCCGACAAGGGCTTCCACCGCTACACGTACAAGGACTTCGTGAGGCGCTCGAAGAAACTCGCCGTCGCCCTCGGGGAACTGGGGCTTCAGAAGAGCGACCGGGTGGCGACCCTCGCCTGGAACCAGTACCAGCATTTGGAGGCGTACTTCGGAGTCCCTTCGGCGGGACTCGTGCTCCATACGATCAATCCTCGCCTCAAGGGACATGAGATCGCCTACATAATCAACCACGCCGAAGACAAGGTCCTCCTCATAGACGAGACGATGGCCCCCCTCATCGAAGGCTTCAAAAACGACGTGGACCTCGAACGCATCCTCGTCTTCTCGGCAAGCGGAGAAGCCCCCGAAGGACTCGCGAGCTACGAGGAGTTCATCGAGGGCGGCGACGAATCGGCGTTCGAGTATCCCGAACTGGACGAGGACGACGCGGCGGCGCTTTGCTACACGTCGGGGACGACCGGCAGACCCAAAGGCGCGTTGTATTCGCACCGGTGCATATGCCTCCATTCGCTCCTCGTGTGCATGCCCGACACCTTCGGCATAAGCGTCGAGGATACGATCCTCCCGGTCGTCCCGATGTTCCACGTCAATGCGTGGGGCATACCTTTCGCCTCGACCATGATCGGCTGCAAGCAAGTCTTTCCGGGGCCGCACATGGACCCCGAGAGCCTGCTCGAAAATCTGGAGCAGGAAAAAGTCAACTTCACAGCCGGGGTTCCGACCATATGGCTCGGCATACTCCAGATCCTCGACAAGGAGCCGGACAAGTACGACCTCTCGAATTTGAAAGCGATGGGCGTCGGGGGTTCGGCGGCTCCCGAAGCCATGATCCGGGGCTTCCAGGAACGCCACGGCCTCAGCGTCCTCCACGCCTGGGGAATGACCGAGATGGCCCCGGTCGGAACAGCCGGATACATCACCCCCGACCTCCTCGAAGAACCGATGGACACGCAATACAAATACCGCGCCAAACAAGGCATACAACTCCCCTTCATCGAGATCCGCGCTCGCGGCGACGAGGGCTTCATCCCGTGGGACGGGCAGACGATGGGCGAACTCGAAGTCCG